>CAZRMA010000032.1:0-15823 GCA_964600655.1 uncultured Ignavibacteriaceae bacterium | reverse complement strand
TTCTATTCCGCAATTTTTCCTTTCAGAGATTTTGCTGTCAAATTTTTTATGGAAAGCCGCGGCATATCACGCGAATCAGCCGGGTGGATGATATCAAATTTACCTTTGGCTGCGATGTTTGCAACGCCTATTATCGGGCTGTTAGTAGATTACATCGGTAAACGTGCATTGTTAATGACTATAGGCTCAATACTATTACTTCCGGTTTATTTATTAATGGCATATAGTAGTGTAACTCTTTATGTTCCGGTAATAATGATGGGAGTAGCATTTTCATTAATTCCTGCAGTTATGTGGCCGGCCGTCGCATATATTGTAGAGGAAAAAAGATTGGGTTCTGGATATGCGCTTATGACAGTAATCCAACAAATTGGTATGATGCTTTTCCCATTAATTATTGGTTGGGCTAATGATTATTCAGGCGCCAGCGCAGCCAATCCAGGGGGCTACAATCTTGGCATGTGGATATTTTCTATTCTTGGAATTTTAGGATTGATTTTTTCTTATTTGTTAAGAAAGTCTGAAACCGGACCTAACGGGCACGGTTTAGAATTGGGAATGAAAGATAAAACAAAATTGGCAGCTGAATCCTAAATTATGAGTGATAAAATTAATAATTACTTTTAACTTGGATTATTAGTAAGTTCTATAGTAATTCTTACCAAAATTGAGTTGTTATGTTTATAACAAAATTGACGTTCGTTTTTTTAGTATTGATTTTAGTATTTTCAAAAACAACTTCTGCGCAATCATTTGGGTTTGGCTGTCTTGGATTCGTTGGAGGGTATGGCGGCTACAGCTATCAAGTTTATGAACCAACCGGATTAAATAATTATATACAAAATTTTAATGAAACCAGACAAGATTCGCTATCAACCCCTATGGCAAAATTTGGTAAAGCACAAGGTTTTCGGGTCGGGATTAATTTTTTCAGAGCAGATATCAAAGGATTTATTTTAACTGCAAAAGGATTTTATCAATTATTAACCGAAAAACACGATGCGCAAGTTAAAACTAATTTCGGTAATACTTCAACAATTAATGAATTGAGTATTAAAGATTGGGGAGTTGGAATTGATCTAGGCACCAGGCTGAGTCGTGGAATCAGTTGGAAAGTAGTTGATGCTGCTTTGTTATTTAATTCAGCCAAATTTACTAATACAGTTAACAGTCCCGGTCCGTCGACCACAGTAATAGAATATAAAAATTCATCTTCAAACATGGGTTATTCTGTGGGAACAGGATTTATTATTTCTGTAATCGATCAATATCTTACTCTTGAAGGAACTGCAGGCTACAGCGATTTTTCCATAGGTGAAATGCAGCAATCAGATGCAACTAATTTAACTATCGTAGAAAATTCAAACGAGCCTATGAAAAATTTTATTGAATCAGGCGGCTTTAGTGCAGTCATACAATTGAACTTAGGATTCCCATTATAACTACATCAATTTTCAAATTAAAAATCAAATTTAATACCTATTACAAAATTAAATTATGAAATTGACTAAGCTTGATAAGGCATCGATTATTGCAATTAAAGATTGTATGGGTGCAAAGAAAAATGAAAAAATTTTAGTAATTACCGACGAGCAGAAAAAAGAAATTGGTTATTCATTATATCTGAATGCTGTTCGATTGGGATTTAAATCACTAATTGCAGAAATGAAATCAGGGAATATAAACGGCGAAGAACCGCCTGCTGAGATAGCGGAATTAATGCAAAAATTTGATATTGTTTTTTGTCCGACGGCTAAGTCACTAACTCACACAAACGCAAGAAGAAATGCATCAGCTAAAGGAGTGCGTGTTGCCACTTTCCCTGGGATAACTAAAGAAGTTATGATCCGTGGTTTGAATGCTGACTATAAAAAAATTTCAAAATTATCTATTCGCTTAAAAAATATTTTAGAAAAAGGTAAATTCATTTGGGTGACTTCTCCAGCAGGAACAAATATTTCATTTAGTATATCTGGCAGAAAAGCAATTGCGTCCAAAGGATTATTTCACAAAAAAGGGGAGAGTGGAAATCTTCCTACTGGAGAAACTTTTCTTGCACCTGTTGAAGGAACTGCCAATGGCATTTTTGTAGTGGATGGTTCGATGGCTGGCTTGGGATTAATTAAAAATACAAACCTTGTAATAAAAGTTGAAAACGGTTTTGCTACAAAAATTACCGGGGGAACTCTTGCGAAAAAGTTAATTAAGCAATTAGATTCTGTTGGAAAGCTAGCAAGAAATATTGCTGAGTTTGGAATAGGCACAAATGATAGTGCAAAATTAAGCGGGATATTATTAGAAGATGAAAAAGTTTTAGGAACGGTTCACATAGCTTTAGGAAATAATGTTAGCATGGGTGGTTCGGTGAACGTTCCCTTGCATTTAGACGGAGTAATTAATAAACCAAGTGTATTTCTTGATAGTAAGTGCATTATGAAAAATGGAAAACTTGTAGTCTGATTATTATTCAGTATATTTGATATACATTCATTAAAAAATGAAGTAGAAAAATTTTATATCATTATTTAATTTTTGTTTGTTGACTTAAGCATATAATTTATTTAATTTTTTCATAGTTCATTTCTATTTTATGTTCCTTACAGAATTTTTTTTCTCATTTATTCTTTCTCAGTAAATAGGAGCTAGAAAGTATGAAACGTTATTTACTTTTATTTTTTCTCATCATAATTACATCTTCCTTCCTTGTAGCTCAAACAGGTAAAATTTCGGGAACCATTACCGATGCGACAAATAATGAACCATTAATAGGTGCTAATGTTATTATACAAGGAACAAGTATGGGAGCTGCCACCAACATTTCTGGTTATTATGCAATCTTAAATATTCCTCCTGGGAAATATAATATTAAGATTTCAAGTATTGGCTATGCAGCAAAAACTATTGTGGATGTAGTTGTAAATATAAATCAAACAACTTTGATAGACGCAACTCTGCAGGAACAAACAATCCAGACAGAGGAGGTGGTGGTCACAGCCCGAACTCCTATAGTGCAGAAAGACGTTTCTTCAAGCCAAATAAACTTAGATGTTAAACAAATTCAAAGTCTTCCTGTATCAAGCATTGTTGGTGCTATTGGACTGCAAGCAGGTATTCAAGATGGATTGGTAATAAGAGGCGGCGGTGCTAACCAAACTGGTTTTATGGTAAATGGCATTACATTAAGAGACGCTAGAGATAATTCTCCTTTCACAGGTATTAGCTATACTGCTGTTGATCAGGTTCAAATACAAACAGGTGGGTTCAATGCCGAGTATGGTGATGTAAGATCTGGTTTAATTAATGTTGTAACTAAAGAAGGCCCAAAAGATAAGTACTATTTTAGTTTTATTGGAAGATACAGCGGCGCTTCTCCCAAACATTTTGGATCTTCGCCGCAGGATCCGAATTCTTATTGGATAAGGCCGTATGTTGATCCGGCTGTTGCCTGGACTGGAACACAAAATGGTGCTTGGGATGAAAATCTCCAGAAACAATATCCTGACTTTGAGGGGTGGATAGCAATTGCTAATCAAATGAATAGCAATGATAATCCTAATGATGATTTAACTCCTGAAGCAGCACAAAAAATATTTCTTTGGGAACATAGAAGACAATTAGATATTGTTAATCCGGATTATGATATTGATGCAAGTTTTGGAGGTCCGGTTCCTTTGGTTGGCAAATACCTTGGTAATTTAAGATTTTTTGCATCATACAGACAAACTCAAAATGAATATGTAATTCCTCTTTCAACCGATGGTGTAAATGAATATACAGGGCAGATAAAGTTTACTTCAGATGTTGGTGAAGGAAAAAAATTGATGGTTCAAGGTTTATTCGCACAAACTCAGGGTACTAATGATAATAATTCCGGATTACCTGGAATTTTTCAAACACCAAGCGATTTTGTTGGATCAACTGCACCTGCCTCCGGTCCATTTACAAGAATAAGCTATATTGAATCAAGGTTGTTTGCACCGGATTATTGGGCCCCAAGTATCATCGATAGATACTCCTACGGTACAAAATTTACTCACGTGATTAACTCTAAAACTTTTTATGAAATAAACTTAAGTGGATTTACATCCAAATACAGTACTAATCCGGGCAGGGTGAGAGATTCCTCAAATAAAATTATTACAATTGGTAACAATTATTCTTTCGATGAAGCTCCGTATGGATTTGCGGACTATCCCAACACTGGTATTCTTGGTTTTAGGATGGGCGTTGGATTTAGTAATTCACGGGATAGCAGCGATTTGACTACTATAAATGCTAAAGTAGATTTCCAAAGTCAGCTTGATCGATATAATGAAGTCAAAACAGGTGTGGAATTCAACTATACAGACAATAATGTAAATTATGCTTCTGTTGATAAATTCTTGCCTAGCGGAAGATATCACAACCAGTGGCATACATTCCCGGTGAGAGGTGCATTGTATGTCCAGGATAAATTAGAATTTGAAGGCATGGTTGCTAATCTTGGTGTTCGTTTTGATTATTCCAATCCAGGTGGAGAATGGTATGATTATAGCCCTTATACGGAAGCTTTTTCTGCCAGTGGTACTTTAGATACTGTTACAAAAGTTGCCACTGAAAAGCAACTTGATATAAGTCCTCGTCTCGGTATATCTTTCCCAATAACCAATGATAGTAAACTTTATTTTAATTATGGTCATTTTAGACAAATGCCCACGCCTGATAATTTATACCTGGTAAGAAAATACTTAGATAATAACGCCTTAACAAGGTTGGCTAATCCAAATAATCCTCTGCAAAAAACAGTTGCTTATGAGTTGGGTTTTGAACAAAATATTTATGATCAGTTCCTGATCCATATAGCAGGATATTATAAAGATGTATCTCTGCAGTCCCGTTTAGTTAATTATGTTAATAGGAACAATACGGTTAATTATTCTGTGACTCAACCGGATAATTATGCGGACATTAGAGGATTTGAAGTAACGCTTACTAAAAATAGAGGAAACTGGATTCAGGGATTTATTAATTATACCTATGATGTAACAACCTCAGGCAATTTTGGCTTTGCTACGTATTATGAAAATTTAGCCGAACAGAGAGCATATGAACGGACCACGACTTCAAATTATCAGGAAAAGCCCATAGCACGCCCATATGCACGTATAAGTCTAGATTTTTTCACACCTCAAAAATTTGGTCCGGAACTCGGTGGAGTTGATATATTTGGAGATTGGAGATTAAATCTTGTTGGCAATTGGAGAAGTGGTTATCACTTTACTTGGGCAAATGGCGGATCATTACCAGGCGTTATAAATAATACACAATGGAAATCTTATTTAAATTTTGATATGAGGCTCAGTAAAAACTTTAATATTTTAGGTGCCAACCTTCAATTTTTTATGGATGTTTCAAATCTGTTTAATTATAAGTATATGACCGGTGGTGGTTTTGTACCAAATGATAATAATGATTACCTTGCCTACATGAGGTCATTACATTTACCACAAGATGTTTTTAGTGATTACACTAAAAATCCTGATGGTTCAATTAACACGGGATACTCTAATGCTGCTGATGGTGTAACCTATGTCTTTGGGGATGACGTTCCTGGTGACAGCCGGGTTGGGCCGTATCATGCTTGGGATCCCAATGCTGACGAAGCTACAAAAGCGGAATGGAGTAAAAATAAATCTTATATAGATATGCCTAACCAAACCTTCTTAACGTATCTTAATCCAAGAGATATTTTTTGGGGTTTAAAATTAACTTTTGAGATATTTTGATTAAAGAAATTCCAACAGAGGAAAAATGAAACTTTTTAATATTAAAATTCGAAATTATTTAATAATTATATTCGTTGCCTTATTTGTCTTGTTTTCAAATAATGTTTATTCACAATATAATATTAAGTGGATGACTGCAGGTTCTCTCCAGAGCTGGTTTTCTGAAATCGGATCTGAAATTGAAGAAGGCCGGATTAAAGAACAGCAGGATGGGATGCAGTGGCCGGCGATTTATCAGTATCAGGATTGTGAAGCTGCAAGGGGCTTCTGGATAGGTGCAAAAAATTTTACAGATGAAAACGGCGTAAATTATCCATACAAAGTTGTTCATATTGGTCCGCGTGTTACGGGCGCAGGAGAGTTCTTCCCGCAAGAATTTGAGATGACTAGCAAATTTGAGCCTCCAATTGTATCTGTTGATGGTGTAACTTCATATAATCATCCTACAGATAATGATAATGTTGATCCAAATCTAAAATGGGATCGAATGATTGTTGATGTAGATAATAGTCAGATCGGTTTAACAATGACTAGAAAAATTATGCAATTTAGTCAGCAATATCATGATAATTATTTCATTTATGATTATACTTTTACTAACACTGGTAACACAAATGATGACGCAGCAATTGAGCTGCCAAACCAAACCCTAAAAGGTGTATACTTCTTTTGGCAGTATAGAAATGCAATAAATTTTGAAATTGGATACGAAATTGGCGGTAATCCAGCAAGATGGGGAATCAATACCATGAATGATGCTCGAGGTGACGGCGTTGGTTTAAGACCAGACCCTCCAGGTCAGCAAATTAGAGCACAATTTTCGTATCACGGTAAATATGTGCCATTTCCTGCATATGATAATATAGGCGGGCCAATTTGGACTAAAGCATTGAATATTGCTGCTAGTGACACCATAGGTCGTCTTAGCGCAGTGCAATTTATGGGAGTTGCAACTTTGCATGCTGATAAATCAGCTGTCGATTCAACTGACGATCCGAACCAGCCATCTACTACAGCGTATGTTGGTTCTGATGAACCTGAAACTTCTAATAATGATCCTTACAATGTTATAAAAATGACCAAGGAATATGAAAATTGGATGGCTCAGGGGCATAAACAAAGGCACGCAGATGTTGTGCAGCCTGACGGGAACTTTGCTGTACCAACCGGTGATCCTAAAATAGGGACAGGCGGAGGTTTCTCTTTTGCTAATGGATTCGGCCCATATGATATTGCTCCCGGACAAAGTATTCATATTGTTTTAGCCGAAGGAATGGCGGGAATCAGTAGGGAGGCTGCAACTACTGCAGGACGACAATATAAAAATGAGTATCAATCTGCTACTAACGATAATGAGCGAGCCGCCGCTAATTTAAAGAAAAATACACTGGTATTAACAGGAATAGACTCACTATTTCAAACTTTTCACAGGGCAATATCTAACTACGAATCAGGTTATAATATTCCAGAGCCGCCTCTTCCTCCTAAATTATTTAATGTAACTTCCGGTGGTGATAGAATTTCTCTTTCGTGGACTGTTTATGATGCAGCAGATCCAAATCTTGATGGATTTGAAATTTACAGAGCTGTTGGCAGATATGATAGTACATATCATCTTTTATATACTGCAAATGTTTCAGAACGAAGTTACGATGATGTTACACCAATTAGAGGATTAAACTACTATTATTATATAGTAAGTGTTGGAAAAGCATCAGCAAATGATGGTTCAGCTATGACTCCTGCCGGTAGATTAATCAGTAGCAGATATTATACACAATCTTATGATCCTGCCACTTTAAAACGTCAGGCAGGGACAAGTATGGATCAAATACGAGTAGTGCCTAATCCATTTAATATTTCAGCGGCAAAAGAATTAGGTTTTGGCGAGGATCAAGCAAATAGACTGGCTTTCTTTAATATTCCAGGAAGATGTACAATAAAAATTTATTCTGAAATCGGTGAATTGATAAAAACAATAGAGCATTCAGATGGAAGCGGCGATGCTTTTTGGGATTCTGTCACTTCTTCCAACCAAATTGTTGTTAGCGGTATCTATATTGCTTTAGTTGAAAACAATGATACCGGGGAGAAAAAAATAGTTAAATTCGCAATTATTAGATAAACATATTACATTATGAGTATTATAATGAAAAAAAATTTTTACAAGTCAATTATTACAAGTCTAATAATATTAATTGGGACTAATGTTGGAATTGCCCAGCAGCAAAAATTAGCCCAGACTGGGATGAAATTCCTGAATGTATCTTTAGATGCAAAATCAAGTGCATTGGGTCAAGCTGTAACCTCCTTAGAATCTAATTCATCAGCTATGTTCTACAATCCAGCTAGTATGGCAAGGATAGAAAATTATGCCAGCATTGCTGGAGGTATTACCAACTATATAGCCGATATAAAATATCAGTATGCAAGTGTGGCATTTGCACCGTTTGACGGGGATTATGGCGTAATTGGATTTAATGTGTTATCGGTTGATTATGGTGATTTTATGGGTACCATTCGATATAATAATGATCAAGGTTTTTTGGATGTTGGAACTTACAGTCCGACAGCATTTGCATTTGGTATAGGATATGCCAAACCTCTTTCCGATAAATTCTCTGTTGGTGCCAATGTTAAATTTGTTAGACAATCTCTTGGTGAAAGTGTAGTCGGGGATGTTGTAACAAATAGTGATGGTAGTTTCGTAGGCGGAAAAATGGATAATAATGAAACTGATGTATTTGCATTTGATTTTGGAGTGATTTATAAAACTGGATTTAAAAGCCTTGATTTTGGAATGAGTGTTAGAAATTTCTCCCGTGAAGTGAAATTTAAATCGGAGGGATTTCAATTACCGTTAATATTCAAAATAGGATTATCCATTAACGCAGCAGATTTACTTGAAATCGATAAAAGCATGCATTCGCTGTTATTATCCGTAGATGCTTCTCATCCTAGAGATTATCCCGAACAAGTCGGAATTGGTGCCGAGTATACATTTTTACAATTGATATCGCTTCGTGTTGGTTATGAATCTCCCAATGATGAAAAAGGTATTAGTGCAGGTGTAGGTTTAAAACATGCTTTCGCAGGCTTTGATTTTGCAGTAGATTATGCTTATACCGATTTTGGTGTATTTACCAAAATCAACCAAATTTCGGTACATTTTGCTTACTAAGTAATTAGAAATAAAGTAACTTAGGAAAAAAATATGAAAATTTTTTACAACTTGATTAAGTTAAGCTTCTCTTTTCTCTTATTTATTACTATCGCATTTGTAGGATGTAAAGATAAACCGACTCCTACATTATTTGATAATGTTCCCACTACACCAATTGGGGCTACTCCGGTAATAAATTCAATTACGCCGGATTCAGCTCTCGCTGGAGTAACTGAAATTACAATAAATGGATCTAATTTTTCTTCAAATCCCACCGATAATTTTGTTTACTTCAACGGAAGATTGGGAAAAGTAATTACCGCCTCTGCTAACCAGCTGGTTGTTAAATCTCCTGGTTTACCGGATGAATCTATGGCTTATGAAAATACTGAACTTAAAATTGCGGTGTTTGGAGCAGAACTGTTTAGTGAAAGCAGAAATTATAAACTTTTAGCAGCTGTTTCTAGACTTTATGATTTCGCTCCCAGTGATGTTCCCATAACATTAACAAGTGATAATGAGGGAAATATTTATACATCTATTACTGTTTCTGGTGCAGGAGGGGGTATATCAAAAATAACGCCCAATGGAGATTATTCTCTTTATGCTCCAAGAGGAATTGAAACATTTTGGAATGGATTAAGATTTAGTCCCGATGACACATTATATTCGGCTAAACTTCTTGCGGGCGTTTGGCAGATACTGGAAGGAGCAGTTCCTGAAAATAAACCTTGGGTTATTATTTCCGGATCAAAAATAGGTGATATAGATTTCGATTCAGATAAAAACATTTGGGCGGTTGGTAAGAATAAAAGTATTTACAAAATTTCACCTGATAAGGTTACTACCAGTTTCCCGTTTGATGCTACTTTGAGAACTGTTAAAATTTTTAATAACGCTGTTTATGCTGGAGGTGAACAGAATTCTGTTGAAGGTGTATGGAAGTTTGATATTGCCGGTGATGGTACTATAGGTGCCGGAGAACAATATTTTAATTTTTCAGATAACTTCAGTGGTAAAATAATAAATGCCATCACATTTTCTGAAGATGGAGATTTGTATATTGCTTCTGATGCTGCAGAACAAATTATAGTAGTTCATCCTAATAAGGATTTTGAACCGTTATATCCTGGTTTGTTAAAACCTTCAGAGGCGTTATCCTTTGCTTGGGATAATTCAACAAACTTATACTATACAAGAGCAGCAGGAGTGGATTCGGCAATGAATGATATTTCACCAACAATAATAAGATTAAACGTCCAAAAAAAGGGTGTTAGATAATTTAGGTATACAATAATTCACAATAATCCAAAACAAAAATAGGAGCGAGTATGAAAAAACATTTATTAATTTTAACAATCTTCTTGGCTTTATTTACGACTAAAGCTTTTTCTCAGTGGACCTTTGATGGTATGTTTCCGCCTGCACCGGATACTTTGAAAACAAATACAGGAGTTCAGTTTTTAGCCGTAGATCCTGATGGAAAAATATGGGTTGCGCCTTATAGTACTGATACTGATTCTCTGTTTGTTCCTGATAGCAGCAAGTACAAAAAAGTAAGGCCTGTAATTGCTTTTACTCCTGATGGTAAAGAAGTATTGAGAATTACTTCAGTTACATTGGACGGGACATTATATCCCTTCTACAGCACCGGATATGGATTAACAGCTGATAATAATGGTAATATCTTATATTGTAATGCCAGCACCTTATATAGATTAAATTATAAAACAGGCGAGGGTATGAACAGAGCAGCCCCAGATATGGGTTCTTTATGCAGTCCCGCTGTTGATGCTGCTGGAAACATTTATGTTGCCCCGGTATTACCTGGGAATCCTGTTTTAATCTATGATACCGATTTTGGAGGTCCAACAAATGCCCTTGATGAAATAGATCAATATGGAAGATGGATGGGTGTTTCAGCTGATGGTAATACCATGTATATTCCTCGTTTTTCAGATCCTAAATTGAGAATTTATTCAAGAGCTAGTGAATTTGATCCTTTCGTTGAAGATTCCGCACTTGCTGGTATTGTTTGTGAATCTGGTGCATGGGATCCAGCAACCGGAAATTTATGGTTAAGTGTAGGATCTTATTTTGGTCCTCCTTCAGGTCAATTTGCTGGTTCAGAAGGATCATGGTTTTCTTTTAATACTGATACTTGGGCAATTGAAGATAGTATTAATTGGCATTTCTGGGATCCGGCAGATCCAAGTGAAAGGCCTAGAGGAATAGCTTTTTCAGCCGATGGAACTACTGCATACTGTGCTGTTTTTGGAGCTAGTGCAACTGCAAGCGGTGCCACAATGCCGAATGTAGAAAAATTCTCTAAAGTAACTGGGGTTAGAGAGGATAATAATGTTATTGTTAAAGGATATACACTTTCACAAAACTATCCTAATCCATTTAACCCTACTACCAATATTAAATTTACAATTCCAGAGACAGGGCTTGTTACTCTTGTAGTATATGATATGCTTGGAAGGGAAGTTGCAACTTTGATAAATAAAGAAATGGCTTCCGGAGCTTATGATGTGGACTTCAATGCTGCAAATCTTTCTTCAGGTACTTATATCTATACATTGTCATCAAATGGTAGTGTATTTTCTAAAAAGATGATTCTTTTGAAATAATATTGAACATCTTATATGCTTAGTTAAGCCCCGTTTAAACGGGGCTTTTTATTGAATATTAAATCATAATTAGTACGATAGATGAAGACATATTTTACTATTACTTTCTTATTTTTATTTAGTTTAAATATTTTCAGCCAGTTCGATTCACCAAAAAGAGAAATGAGGGGTGTTTGGATTGCCACTGTTGCTAATATAGATTGGCCGGCAGTAAAAGGGATCAATTCAACGGCTATCAAGAACCAAAAAGATCAACTCATTAACATTTTCAATTCTCATAAAATATTTGGATTAAATACAATTTTTTTCCAGGTACGAACTACCTGCGATGCATTGTATAAAAGTAATTTTGAACCCTGGTCCGGTTACCTGACAGGCACACAGGGAGTAGCTCCTTCAGACACAAGTTATGATCCGCTTAAATTTGCGATTGAAGAAGCTCATATAAAAGGAATGGAATTGCATGCATGGTTAAATCCTTACCGGGCAGAATTGCAAAATGGCAGCCAGGTTTCTGCAAATCATATCATAAATCAGCATCCGGAATGGATTATTAAATGTAGCGGCAGTGAGTACCGTTTTCTTAATCCAGGTTTACCTAAAGTTAGAGAATATGTAGTAAAAATAGTTATGGATATTGTTCGGAGATATAATGTTGATGGCATTCACTTTGACGATTATTTCTATCCTTACTCTGAATACGGGACATTTAATGATGATGCAACTTTTAGTCAATATCCTAATAGTTTTACAGATAAAGCAGCTTGGCGTAAGAATAATGTTAATTTACTATTAAAAATGATAAATGATAGTATAAAGGTGGTTAAACCCTGGGTAAAATTTGGAGTTTCTCCCTCAGGGAATCCATCAGTTAACAGTACTATTTATTGCGACCCAGCAGCCTGGTTGAAGGGAAATTATACGGATTCAACAGGTGCATCTTTTACAGGAGAACCTTATATAGATTATATAATGCCTCAGCTTTATTGGTCAGGCTATGGAGGATATATTTCAGTATGGTCTAATCCTTCGTTCCTAAATGGGAGGCATTTATATATTGGACAAGCAGCGTATAGATATGGTACTAAAGATATGCCTGCAAATGAATCCTCATGGGAGATTATGACTAATAGAAATAATTCTATGATTAGAGGCGGTGTTTATTTCAGTTCAAAAAGTTTAACTAATAACCTTGGCTATGGAAGTGATACACTTCGATATCGTTATTTTACACATCCGGCAATAACTCCCAAAATGGGATGGATTGAATCCGGAATAAAGAAACCAAATGCTCCAATGAATTTAAGATTTGAAGTAAACTCAATAACTCTTAAAAATGAATTGCATTGGGACAAACCGACATCAACAGTCGGGGGCGATACAGCCTTTGCTTATGTTGTCTACAGATCTGAAGATAATCCTCCTGATGTTAATGATTCCACAAATATTTTCGGTATAACAGGAGATAAATTACTAACATCAAACGATTCCAGGTATTCGGTTACAAAAGGAAATTATTATACCGTAACGGCTATTGATAGATATTCTAATGAATCATCAACTAGTAATGTAGTTACCTTAGATTCGCCGTCATTAATTCCAGATAAACCTGTTTTGGTTTCTCCATCAAATAATAATCAAGAGCTTGGATTGAGTACAAATCTGGTATGGTCCAGTACTGCAAATGCTGAAAGATATATCGTCCAAGTTGCTGAAGATTCAACTTTTTCTTCAGATTTAATTTTATTGGCAGGTGAATTCAGAAATAATCAAATATCTTTTAGAAGCATTCTTCCGGGAGATAATTATTATTGGAGGGTTAAAGCATTTGGTCAAGTAGGTGAAAATGAGTCGGACATTTTTCATTTTCAATCAGGAGTTCCTATTCCCCCAATTCTAATTTCACCCCCTCATGCAACTTATAATGTTAGCCTTACTCCTAAATTTACATGGGATAAATCAGAATTGGCTTCCTCCTATAGGTTTCAATTATCAACTACTGTACTTTTCCAAACGAATAATATTATTTATGATCAAACAGTACCTGATACATCTTTTTCAATAACTTCGCCTCTTGATGCGAATAAAAAACATTTCTGGCGGGTAAGTGCAGTAAATAATTATGGTGCTAGCTTCTGGTCTGACCAGTTTGGTTTTCAGACAACTCCATTAACCGGTATTAAGGGAGATCAAATTCCCTCAGAATTTAGTCTTGCACAGAATTATCCAAATCCATTTAATCCTTCGACAGTAATCAGATTTTCAATTCCTAAGCCAGAAAACGTAAAATTAATTATTTATGATGTCTTAGGAAAAGAAGTTGTTCAATTAATTAATAATGATTTTGCGGCTGGATCATACTCAGCTAAATGGGATGGTAGAAATAATTCAGGGCAGCTTGTTCCATCAGGAATGTATATTTATAAAATTAAAGTTGGTCAATTTATTTCTTCTAAAAAAATGGTTTTGATGAAATAATATTGAATAAGTCTGTTTTAATTAAACTTAGAATTTTTCGGAGCTATTTTAATAATATGTTGCTTTGATAAAATTGAAAGCAAATTCTTATAGAAAGCGAAAATAAATGATTAAAAAAATACTGACTATTTTATTTATAATATTAATTTTTCAATCCTTTTTAAACGCTCAAACTGATCATCCTAAAAGGGAATTTAGGGCTGCATGGATTGCTACTGTGATTAACCTTGATTGGCCCTCATCGCCATTTTCAACAACCGAACAGCAAAAACAACAGCTAATAGATATTTTAGACGGATTAAAGAAGACTGGTATTAATGCTGTGATTTTTCAAATAAGATCTGAAAGTGATGCAATGTATCAGTCCAATTTAGAACCCTGGTCTTATTGGCTAACTGGGCAGCAGGGCAAAGCCCCAAGTCCGTTTTATGACCCTCTTAAATTTGCGATTGAAGAAGCTCATAAGAGAGGAATGGAAATTCATGCTTGGTTTAATCCTTATAGAGTTGTAAGAGATATTAAAAACGCATATCCAGTTGCATCTAACCATGTCTCAGTTCAACATCCTGATTGGATTGTTACATATAGTAACATCAAAGTATTAAATCCCGGATTGCCTCAAGTTAGAGATTTCATTACGGAAGTTATTTCTGATGTTGTCAGGCGTTATGATGTGGATGGAGTCCATTTTGACGATTATTTTTATCCTTATCCTGTAAGTGGAGTTACATTTAATGACAATACTGCATTTCAACAATATCCTAATGGGTTTTCAAATAAATCTGATTGGAGAAGGAATAATGTTAATGTCTTTATAAAAGAAGTTGAAGACAGCATTCAAGCAATAAAGCCATGGGTTAAGTTTGGCATTTCTCCTTTTGGAATTTGGAAGAGTGGTGTCCCATCCGGAATTACAGGATTATCAAGTTATAATGAACTGTATGCCGACTGTATGAATTGGATGAGAAATCATTATATAGATTATTTAACCCCGCAATTATATTGGCCTTTTGGCGGCGGACAGGATTATGGAAAATTAATGCCGTGGTATGCGGATTCAGCGGCAAAGTACAATAGGCACTTCTATCCCGGACAGGCTGCATATAGAATTCCAAACTGGACAGCTAGCGAGGTTCCAAATCAAATAAGAGCAAATCGAAAAAATCCAAACACTCAGGGTAGTGTTTTCTTTAGAGCATGGGTAGGAGTACTTGATAATGTTAAAGGATTTACTGATTCCTTGAAAAACGATCTTTATAAATATCCTGCTTTGTTGCCAACAATGAATTGGAAGGACACTATTAGTCCAAACCCGCCGCTAAATTTAGCATTTGGAAAAATTGGTTCTACGGGACGTTCAGGATTGACATGGGATTTACCAGTGACTGCAAGTGATGGTGACTCTGCAAGCAGATATGTTGTCTATCATTTTAACATTCCAACTCCTCAACAAGGTGATTATGACAATGCGGAAAATATTTATTCTATTGAAGGAAGTCGGGAAAGTTTTCCTACTTCAACAAGTTTATCAACTCCATATTATTTCTCAGTAACGTCATTGGATAGAAATTATAACGAAAGCAGCCCCAGTAATGTGGTACAAATTACTTCTCCTTCAATTCCAGTTTTAGCCATTCCATTTAACAATGATATTAACATTAAAGATACCATTGACCTCAAATGGATGTATGCAACCAGAGCGTCCAGTTATCAATTGCAGGTAGGTACCGATTCAACCTTTAGCGGAGATATTTTATTTGATTCTAAAAGCTTAATTGATACAG
>CAZRMA010000031.1:0-17016 GCA_964600655.1 uncultured Ignavibacteriaceae bacterium | reverse complement strand
TGAATTCATCCCAAGTTGCCCAATCAGGCACAAGCATTGCATTTGAAATAATTACGCGAGGTGCATTTAAATGAGTTCTAAAAACTCCAACCGGTTTTCCAGATTGTACTAAAAGTGTTTCATCATCTTCAAGGTTTTTCAGAGATTTAATTATCGCTCGATAAGCTTCCCAATTTCTTGCTGCTTTGCCGCTGCCTCCGTATATAATTAAATCTTCAGGGCGTTCTGCAACTTCGGGATCAAGGTTATTCATCAGCATTCGCATAGCTGCTTCTTGAATCCATCCTTTGCACGATAATGTTGAGCCTCGTGGAGATCTTATTTCGGTTTTTTCTTTTTCAGAAATCATAACTACCCCTTAAAATGAGTTTCATGGATATTTTCATATTGTTTTAACATCGATTTATATAACCATTTTTTAATAAACCAACTTTTCTTCATTTCTTTATTTATGAAATCTATATTTTGTTCAAGCTGGTATTTTAGTCTGGTTCTCTCATCTTTTGTGAACTTGACAGTTTCTTCATTTCCATTAAGCTTTGTCAAAATCGAATTGAAAGCTTTTTCTTCGGCGTAAAATTTACCATCGCCTTGTACTTGTTTTAAAGTTTGTTTACAAAAAGTAGATAAAAGTTTTTTTTCGTTTTTTTCAAAATTGAAATTATAGTTTGTGAATAATTTTTTCATCTGGCTCCGGAAAGTTTTTAAATGATAATAATTGATCTTTTATTTTTTGATAGCCTGGTTTTATAATATCATAAATATATTTTAGTCTTTCTTTATAATTAATAAAAGCCGACTTCATAGAGTTAATAGTTATTTTTTCCAGATCATCAAGAGTTAAATTGAAATATTCTATTGCTGTTAAAAATTCTTTTGTCATTGTTGTATCGCTCATCAACCTATCATCCGTATTCAACGTTACTCTAAATTTTTCTTTAAAGAAAATTCCGAATGGATGATTTTCAATTTTATCTACGGCACCGGTGTGAATATTACTAAGCAGGCAAATTTCTAAAGGAATTCTTTTATCAAGAACATATTGAGCCAAATCTCCAAACCCCGCAACATTACCATTCTTATCAAGAATAAAATCTTCAACTAGATGAGTTGCATGCCCGATCCTATGAGCGCCGCACCATTGGATTGCCTGCCAGATTGATTCTTTGCCGAAAGCTTCACCGGCGTGAATTGTGATATTAAAATTTGCTCTTTGAATAAATTGGAATGCTTCGATATGCCTTTTGGGAGGATAGCCTCCTTCTTCACCCGCGAGGTCAAATCCAATGACGCCTTGCTTACGGAAATTAACAGCAAGCTCAGCAATGTCAAGAGTATTTTTCATATTGCGCATGCCGCAAAGTATCAAGCCGTAACCAACTCCAAAATCTTTTTTCCCTTTTTCTAAGCCTTCAAGCACAGCTCCAACAATATCTTCATAA
Organism: uncultured Ignavibacteriaceae bacterium; assembly: GCA_964600655.1. Taxonomy (GTDB): domain Bacteria; phylum Bacteroidota; class Ignavibacteria; order Ignavibacteriales; family Ignavibacteriaceae; genus CAVSWT01. The sequence continues at coordinate 15,574 of CAZRMA010000031.1, read as the reverse complement.
TACAATCCTTTATTGGTATGAAAAACCGGGGCAAATCTTGTTTCAACATAACATACACCGTCATTTTTCATATCTTCCATCATTTCGTAAGCTACACGTTCAAGAGATTCTCTGGATTGCATAACGGCACAAGTATGTTCAAAGCCCTGCAAATATTCAACTAAATTTCCTTTATTTGCTCCGCGATGAAACCATTTGCCAAGTTCCTCTGGATCTTTAGTAGGAAGTTTCTTGTATTTTAATTCATCAGCTAATTCTACAATCGTCTGCGGCCTTAATCCCCCGTCAAGATGATCATGTAGGAGAACTTTAGGGAGTGAATTTACTATTTGTTTGGAGTTCAAAATATCCTCTCTTTTAATATCAAAAATATTCTTTAAAAGATGGAAAATCAATTTAAATTAAATATGTTATGCATAAAATCGATTTCGTTAAATTCAATTGTGCGATATGACTTATATTTAATTTAAAAATATAGTTTAAATGTATGTAATTATAGAAATTTCAAGAGTGAAGAGGACTACATAAACATTTATAATTCTTGACTATACATGCCTAAAAGCGTAATTTTGAGCCTACAAAATTAGTAAATCAATTAGATCATCAAATGGAGTAATGATGCAAAATTCAAAAACATTAAAAATATTAATCGCTTTAGTTTTATTGTTTGGAATCGCTTTAACAGGTTTTGAATGTTCGTCAACCGAGTTAACCAGCGCAAAACTTTATATTCAGCAAAAACAATATGATAAGGCATTGGAATCACTTAAAAAAGAAGTTGCAAAAAACCCAAAAAGCGATGAAGGCCACTATCTTTTAGGATACATTTATGGTGAGCAAGGTGATTATGCGAAGATGGTTGATGCTTATAATAGTTCTCTGGCAGCAAGTAATAAATATGCTGAAGATATTAAAAAATCTGAAATTTACTATTGGGCAAACCAATTTAACCAAGGTGTGAAGTTGTATCAGGAAGGAACAAAAACTACTGATAAGGACAGCAGTAAAGTAATATTGGATAAATCAGTAGATGCATTTAAAAATGCTATTTTGCTTGAACCGGATTCCACAAGTGCATATAAGAATCTATCTTTTGTTTACATCAGTAAAGGTGATTATGATGCTGCAGTTGAACCATTGCAAAAAATAATTGATATTGATAAATCTCCTGAAGGGTACAAGTATCTTGGGGAAATTTTGTATGAAAAAGGTGTCCAGGTTAAAGCAACTGATAGTGTACAAGCTCAAGATTATTTTAACAAGACAATTAAGATTTTAGAAGAAGGTAGGAAGTTGTATCCCACTGATTCAGATATTTTAAGAACTTTAGCAAATTCTTATATAAGTGCAAATAAAATTGATGTAGCTAAAGACATCTTTAAACAGGGAATTGAAGCCGAGCCAGAAAATCAGTATTACAAGTATAACTACGGCGTGCTTTTACTGCAGGCAGGTGATTTTGTCGATGCTGAAACTCAATTTAAGAAGGCTTTGGAAATTGATCCAGATTATGATAATGCTATATATAACCTTGCTGTTACTTATGTTAAATGGGGAGCGCAAATCAATAAGGAAGCCGAAGACAAAGGTGAAATGGAAAATCAAGAATACAAGGAAAAATACAAACTGGCTTTACCTTATTTAGAAAAAGTAGTTGAGAAAAAACCAAATGAACCTCAAATGTGGGAATTATTGGGAAGAGTCTATACTGTACTAAATATGCAGGATAAGGCTAAAGAAGCGTTTAATAAAGCGGATGCCTTAAGAGGAAACTAATTTTCATTTTATAAGAGATTAATAATGGCTCAAGATAATCAAATTCAAGGACAGCAGATAAATATTGAACTTGGCGAAAAAGAAGCAGAGGGAATCTATTCCAATCTAGCGATCATCACGCATTCTCCTGCAGAATTTATTATAGATTTTACCAGAATTGTTCCGGGAGTACCTAAGGCCAAAGTTCATGCTAGAATAATAACTACACCTCAGCATGCAAAAATGTTGTTAAAGGCATTAAAAGATAATATCGATAAATTTGAATCCAGATTTGGCGAAATAAAAACCGAGGCTACTCCGAATCAACACTTCGGTTTTATTCCAGTGAAAAAAGATGAAAAAGTAAATTAGAATTAATTTATTTTATTTCTGATTTTTATAGGCAAGTTAAAAGCTTGCCTATTTTTTTGCCCATCCAATCCAACTCATCTAAAACTTTATTTATTTCTTTCGACTATTAAATAAAATGTTTGCTCCTGAATAGTTCAGGAGTTCCCTTATTGATGTGTGTAACCAGCTTATATAAATTGAAAAGAAGTATTGAATTAACCGTAAACTAAAAATATTGATAAGGTAATTATGAAAAAGAGTATTCTTCTATTTAGCATTCTGTATCTTTTTACTATTCAACTTAATGCCCAGGACATTCAAAATACTATTTCACTTCAAGTGGGTTTACAATGTGAAGATACAGGCACCTTTTTTCTTCCAACAGTAACTATTAAAGAAGGTGAAGTTTATATAATTAATGATTGGGCATTACCTTCAAATTCCTCTTTCCCTCAAACTTTATGGAACTCCATTAAAGGAACACGATTTCAAATCGAAGATGGTGCACTGGATGAAAACGTGAATATATTGTTTGTAATTTCCGGCATTGATTGCAGCTCAGGATTTTATAGGGCGGGTATCAAAGGCGAAAAATTTTTCTTTAATGTGAATTTAATAATTAGCATAAATGGCCATGAGCAGCCATCACCGTATTACTTTAAAAATTTTAAAAGATGTATCCTTCAGATACCAAATTCAATTGATTTAAAAGATTTTATTTTTAACAGCGGTATTCCCCAGAATGCATCAATTAATTTTTACTACAGAAAAGATAATAATTTTTCAAGCGATGATATTGAAACTATAAAACCTTCTCTTCCTGCAGGTACCGAAAATTCATTTTATGAAGTAAAACTTAGGCATTTTTCTAATGTTGTTGGAATGGAAGAATCTTCCGTAACATACGTAGAAAATTCCGAAAGTCTAAATCCATGCGGCTTTAATTTAGAGCAGAATTTTCCAAACCCGTTTAATCCTTCAACAAAAATAAAATATTCGTTGAATAAAAGTGTTTTCGTTGAACTAAATGTTTATAACATTCTTGGCATAAAAGTAGAAAATATTGTCATGGAAATTCAAAATGCTGGTTCGCATTCCACGACATTTAATGCTGCAGGACTTCCTTCTGGATTGTATATATACGAGCTAAAAGCTGGTAATAATAATGCTACTAAGAAAATGATATACTTGAAATAAATTTTTAAAGTTCAATATGAAAAAATCAATTAATATTTTTCTAACAACTGTTATTATTTTAGGAACTTCCATGGTTCTAAATTTAACAGGTTGTTTTGATCTTCCCAATGATGTAATTATGCCTCAATGGGATGTTGATTTGAATGTTCCATTGTTAAAAAAAGCTTACACCTTGGAAGATATTATTAAGTCTGATAAAGAGCCGAACATATCAATCGATCCGATAGATAGTTTGTATGTAATCCAATCTGATAATTATTTATCTACATCCGGCATTTCCGAATTTTTACATGTCTTTAATGAATCATCCAGTAAAGACAATGTATTGCCAGTGGTTGAAAACGACAGCCTACAATTGTATGTTCCTTTTCCTGATGATATCCTGGTTGAACGTGCACAATTTAAATCCGGTTCAATAGATTTTAATTTTGTTAATCATTCTTTATTCAGTGACATGCATATTAACGTGCAAATACCGGGTATTATTAAGCCAGATGGTAAACCGTTAATTTTGGATTTTACTTTACATGCAAACAGTGCATACAATTCAACTTATGTGCTGGAAGGTCACAGTTATGAAGAACCGGCCAATCAAATTTCGATATTTAAAGGCCAGATTTGGATAATCGTGAAAGCAACATCGTCAGACAATATGGCATTTGCCAGCTTTGATGTTACTACTAGGAAAATGAAATTCTCTTCAGCAAAAGGTTATATCCCTACAAAAATTATTCAATCTAATCAGGAAGTTTTTAAGGTTGATTTAGGCTCTGATATTGAAAAATATAAAGATAAAATATTACTGAAAGATGCACAGTTAAATGTTAGTTCGATCTATAAATCGAGTGTTTCAAATCCTTTTCAAATTGAAATAAGAAATCTTAGTATAATTGGTAAAAGAAATACAGGCGAACAAGAACATCTTTTATTTTATGAAAATATAAATAGTCCTAATTCTCCTTCTTTTAGATTTTATGACGGAAAGCTAGAAAAAGTTTTTGATGAAACTAATAGCAATATTACTGACTTCATTTCGTTTTTCCCAGATTCCATTATAATTAATGCTGATTATGTTTTGAATCCTGATGATGATAAAACTTACAAAGATGTTAGCGAATTGGATTCAGTTGTTTTCGAAACAAATTTCAATACTAAAAGCTCTTTAATATTGAAGAAAACTACCATAACTGATACGCTTGATGTAGAAATAAGCGATGACAATAGAAATGAAATTAGTAAAGCGCAATCGGCAAGTCTAACGATAGAAGCCGAAAACCACATCCCTTTAACTGCTTTCTTTAAGATTACATTAGCTGATGAAAATTATAATCCCTTATTCACTTTAAATGGATCTGATGGAATAGATTCAATTCAATTTACAGGCGCATCAATTGATTATACTACAGGTCTAGTAACAGAAGCCGTAAGTACAACCCATTCTATTATTCTTACCGGAGATAAAATTCAAATGCTTTCAAAAGCCAGGTATGCATTTATTTCGGTAAGTGTCCGGACAAAAGATGCATTAGATAATAATCAGAATCCGCCATTCGTTACTGTTCGTCCGTCTGATTGGATTAATCTGAAATCATTTGGGAACATTAAATACAGATTAAACAGCGATAACAATAATTAAAGTCATAAAGATGAAAAAGTTTTATACAGTAATAATAATTTTAAGTTTATCGATTGCTACTTTTGCCCAGTATGGTTCATCCGGAACTGTGGAAGCAAGAAGTATGGGAATGGCTAAAACTTATAATTCCATTTCTAAAGGTATTCTTGCCATTGGAATTAATCCTGCAAATTTGATTTCCACTGATGAAAATAGAATTGAGTTTTCAACTATTCTCCCTTTGCCTTATGTTTCCGTGAAAACTGGGACTAGCTTTCTTTCAATTCAAGATTTCAACTACTATTTCGGCGGGGAAAATGGAAAAGCTAGATTACTAACTGAAAACGACAAACAAAATTTTAACAAACTTTTTGAAAATGGCGGCTTGCTATTCGGAAATGCTTCAACAAATATTTTTAGCTTCAGATTACGATCTAATAATATCGGCACATTTGCATTTTCTATTACAGACTTCGCCGGAGCGAAAGTAAATATTCCGCAAGCTTTGGCTGATTTTGCTTTGACAGGAAATCCGATAAATAAAGTATATAATCTGGATGATGCAAATATTAAAGCATGGTGGATTAGAAATTATTCACTCTCGTATGCTAGAAACATTAATTTTCTAAAGCCTGCCTCGTTTGAAAATATTACGGCCGGTATTTCAATAAAGCTGGTTCATGGATATTCATACATTGGTACTGAAAGAGTAAATACATCTCTTCAAACAAATTCTTCCGCAGAGATTAATGGAAGCAGCGATATGCTTGCTTATTCAGCTTTTTCAAGTCAGTTAGGAGTAAAATATGATTTTGATTCCACGGAATCTCATTCTAATTTTTCTCCATTTCCGCAGCCGGCAGGAAATGGAATTGGATTTGATTTAGGTATTAATTTTAAGTTTAACGAAAAATTAAATTTTTCTCTTGCAGTTACTGATATAGGAAAAATTAATTGGAATAAAAACGCTGCAGAGTTTTCATCGTTTGGCAGCATTTATGTTGATTCTTTTTCAGATCAGAATCAAATTGATTCTCTTAATGATCAGATAACCGGCTCTGGAAAACATATAGAGGGTTTTACTACTTCTCTTCCAACAGCACTCAGATTTGGTAGCTCACTGCTTCTGGACAATCAAAATGATTTTATTCCCGGATCATTACTCTTAGCTTTTGATTTTAACCAAGGCTTTAATGAATTACCCGGAAATACACTTAGATCAAGGTTCTCTATTGGAACAGAGTGGAAGCCTGGAAACTGGATGCCCTATATTCGAACAGGTTTTTCAGTTGGCGGTGTTGATGGTTTTAATTGGGCTTTTGGTTTGGGTGCAGATGCAGGGATTGTTGCCTTTGATTTTGCAACCTCTGATATGCAAGCGGTTGTGGCACCGAATTCTGCTAAATATATTTCTGTTGCTTTTGGATCTCGCTGGAAATTTTAAGTTAACTAACCAACTAAACAAATAATAGTTTATTTGAACTATTGCGTGAGACAATTCTGATATTTAACTTTCTTCGTAACAATTCTTAGGTATTATATGAAGTATAAATTACTTACTATTTTTCTAACCTCACTATATCTTATTTCTTGTTCAAGTTCTTCAGATGTTGCCCACAAGGACAATTTTAAGATCGATTATTTTACTTCCGGAGGAATTGCCGGCAGAAGCAGCGGCTTTACAATTTATGCAAATGGCAAAGTGCATTTTTGGGATGGAGCTACGGCTGCAAACAGATTAATTTCCGATAGCACTCAGGTGGGGGATGATTTATTAAATAAAATTTCCGACATACTTCAGGATTCTACTATTTTATCTTATAATTATCGGGTCAAAGGAAATCTCACTTCGATACTTAGAATTAATTCAAACGAAAGCATGAACAGCATTTCCTTTTCCGGTACAACTCCACCACAGGAATTTCCCGACCACCTTAAGAATTTGATTTACGAATTAAACAAAGTATCTAATAAAAAATAAAAATGGTGAGTTAATGAAACAACTATTTAGTTTTATAGCTGTTTTATCTGTAATTAATTTTTCGATTTTCGCACAGATAAAATATACCCCAATTAAAAGCCAGAGATCATCCCCAATTAGTTCTGCACAAGTTAATGCATTAAATCAGTTAAAGGAATTATCCACCGGAATTCAAGCAGTATGGAATGAATATAATTCCACACCAACTTATATTTCTGGCGGACTAACTACTTATGGATTTCTACAGAAATATAATTCACCTGAAAATGCAGCTAAAGAATTTTTAAGTGAGAATAAAGTTTTATTTAATTTAACCTCACCTGGCGAGGAATTGAGTTTATTAAAATCTGAAGTAGATAACATTGGGATGACTCATGTGAGGCTGCAGCAATATTATTATAATAAACGGATAGTCGGCTGCCAGCTCATTGTTCATTTTGATAAAGACGGCGCAGTTAATTCGGTTAATGGAAGATACATTCCAACTCCAAGCATTTTAATCAATCCACAAATTAGTGTGGCAAGATCTGAATTAATTGCATCACAAATTTGCAAAGGAGTTCAAGCAACTTCCGCAGAACTTGTTATTTACATAAATGATTATCAACCAATACTTGCTTACGAAGTACATTTACCCACATCCATAGCCCCCAAGCAAATAGTGTTTGTTGATGCTCAAAATGGAAATATATTATATAAAGATACAGGGCTAAGATATGATGGGCCGGAAGTCGGCAGCGGTGTCGGACTAGATGGTAATAGTAAACCTTTGAATATGTATCTCTCTGGAGGAAAATATTATTTGATAGATGCGACCAAACCAATGTTTGTTGCTCCTGTAGACAGCCTTTTCGGCGTGGTAGCTACATGGGATGCAAAAAATAATACGGATCAGAATAATCCTTACGGTACAGCCGAATTAGTTACTGATCCAAGTAATGATAATAACTTTAATGATAATGAAACTCTCAAAGCCGCTGTGGATGCACATTACTATACCTCAAAAGTTTATGATTATTACCTTTCTAAATTTGGAAGAAACAGCTGGGATAATAACGGTGGATCTTTAACTAATGTGGTTCATTATTTAACAAAATTTAATAATGCTTTTTGGAACGGTGCATTAATGACATACGGAGACGGTGATAGTGTTCAATTCTCTAATTTAGCTGGAGCATACGATGTGATTGCACATGAACTCACACATGGAATTACACAATCAACGGCTGGGCTGGAATATCAGGGGCAAAGCGGAGCCTTAAATGAATCATATTCAGATGTAATGGCTGTAATGGCTGATGATGCTAATTGGCAAATTGGAGAAGATATATACACGCCAGCAATTAACGGAGATGCTCTTAGAGATTTGTCCGATCCGCACCAAGGCGGTTCATCGCTTAATGATGCAGGATGGCAGCCTGCTGACATGAGTGAGTTTTTATATTTGCCTTATACAGATGACCAGGATAATGGTGGCGTACATATTAATAGCGGCATTCCAAACAAAGCTGCGTACCTTGTTGCGAATCAAATCGGGCGTGCAAAAGCCGAGCAAATTTATTATCGAACGCTTACCAATTATCTAACTCCCAAATCCCAATTTATTGATGCGAGAAATCTAACACTGCAATCTGCTGTGGATCTTTATGGAAATGGCAGCGCAGAATATAACGCAGTTGCTTCAGCTTTTGACGGAGTTGGAATAACATCCAACCTTCCTAGAACAAATGAACTTGCTTATGATAATGGGAATATAGAAATAGGCATTTATGAAAAAGATGCAGACTGGGGAATTTTAAATCGTTTGACTGCTCCTGCAAACAGCAAATTAGTAAATGTGGAATTCTATTATGCAGGTGAGGATTCTAGCGGTAACGGATCTTTCAAAATAAAAATTTATGATGATGGTGGAAACAAACCCGGGAATCCTTTATTAAGCAGTAATTCAATTACACCTTCAGCAAGTGCAAAGGATTTCTGGTACCCAATTTCAACAAGCTCACTAAATTTAAATGTTAACGGTGATTTCTATGTGGGTTTTTTCTATGACGGAGTAAATCAACCTTTAATAGGGGCAGATACTTCGGTTATAAATGGAAGAGCCTGGGAATGGGATAATTCTCAGCAGGCATGGATTAATCTTAACTCTAGTTCATATTACCCTGTTACTCTTTTAATCCGAGCTACTGTTAATACCGTAACAGCGGTGCATGAAATTAGTAATGAATTACCAGAAAGCTTTATTTTATCTCAAAACTACCCTAATCCGTTTAATCCATCAACGACAATTAAATATGCGCTTCCAAAAGAATCAAATGTAAGTTTAAAAGTATTTGATATACTTGGCAAAGAAGTCTCGTCATTAGTTGACGAAAATCAACCAGCCGGAACATACAAAGTAGAGTGGAAAGGATTGAATAATCGAGGTGAAAGTTTAACTAGTGGAATTTATTTATACAAGCTATCGGTAGATGGAAAAAATTTCACACGGAAAATGTTATTTATTAAGTAAATAAATATTTTTAATAAGCTAACTTTTATATTAAAGGCGTTCAGTAGAACGCCTTTATATTAATAAGATAAAATGCTTGATTCATTTTAAAAACTTCAATTTTATTGCTTCATCCTAGGTATATTAATTAAAGCTGCGGCTAAAAAAATAAAATTTGCAATCCACGCTGTTAGAAATGGATTTAATGCCCCGTTCTTTCCGAAAGCCTGACTGATTTTCATTGATACCAAATAAATGAAAGTTAAAAGAATACTTATTCCTACTTGAACAGCAACTCCGCCTTTACGTCTATTAGCGGAAATTGGAAGTCCGAACAAAACCACAATTAAACTAGACATCGGAAATGCAAATCTTGAATAATATTCAATCATTGCCCCGGTTGGGTCGTTACCGGATTGCACTTTGGCGTTAATCAATTTTTTTAATTCAGTTAAATTCATTTCTTCAGGTTTCTGCTGCTTAGTAGCTAAATCTCTATTTGTAAAATTAAGATTGCCTAAAGTCATAGTTCTAAAATATTCAGCTGATTCAGTTCTATTTCCAAATTCTCTTTTAACTCCATTGTGAGCTACCCAAACATTTTTAACGGTATCGTAAACCATATTTGCTGCGTCGATTCTTATTACCATTTTAGTAGGATTATTGCTAGCAAAATCCTGTATGCTTACTCTATTTGCTTGATTTCTCGAATCATCAAAAAATGAAATGCTGACAATACGGTCCTTCGAATCCTGGAAAAAAAGGTTGCTGCCGGAAAATGAAAATCCCCGGTTTAGATATGTTCTTTCAATATTTATTTTTGTTTTATTCGCCATAGGAACCAGGTAGCCGATAAAGTAAATTGAAAACATGCTTATGAAAAAAGTGGCTGCTAAAAAGGGAAACATAAAGCGGTACATGCTAACACCGCTTGCCTTAATTGCTGTCAGCTCGCTCAAACTTGATGCTTTTCCGGCAATGAACAAAGCGGAAAATAAAACCGAAACCGGCGTCATCAGTTTTATTATTTCAGGAGAAAAGACAAAATAATAATGCAGCATGATATCAACACCCGCCTTTTGATCAATAAAATCATCAAGGTTTTCCATCATATCAATTACTACAAAGATTATTGTAAATGCAATTATTCCAAAGAATACGGTTTGAAGAAATTGTTTTACAAAATATCTATCTAAAATTTTCAATTAATATTTTCTTCTTCTTTTGTTTGAATATCATGAAACTGTTTGGGAAGAATTTTCTTTAACCACGAAAAATTCAAGGTAACAGTTTCTTTAACTGTTTTATATGTTAATATTATTCCGGCAACACCTAATACAATATTTGCAGACCACATTCCCATAAAAGGAGTTATAAAATTTCTCTCTGCCAGTTTTTCTCCGCCGATTAAAAATGCCCAATAAAGTACAAAGAAAAATAGGCTTACGCTTGCGGCAATTCCGAAGCCACCTCGTTTTGTCATCACTCCAAGTGGGGCACCAATTAAAACAAAAATAATACAAGCGGCTGGCAAAGCATATTTTTTGTCAATCTCTACCTGGTATTTATTAATATCTCCTTGAATGAATTCTAATCTTTTTTGGTTTGACGTAATAACATTTCTTGCCGTTTTAACTTTTTCAATTAATCTTGCATAAATCATAGCTGTGTTAACTGGTTTTATTACAGAAAGTGAAGATTTGGTTGTAGCTATAGATGAATCTGAAAATAAATATTTGTTAACTTCTTTGTGGTAAGTATTCAATTGAGATCTTTTCATTATTGAAAGGCTGTCGACTATTTTCCTCATTGCCTGTGTGCTTAACTCCCTTTCACCTCTTGATCCACCGGGAGAAGACTGCTGAAATGAAAACTGATCAGCATTCATTGCGATTCTATGCTTTGAGAACACTAATTTTCTGTAAAGATTTGTGCTGGCAACATTTGATTCATGAATTTCACCATCGCTTAAATCCATTATTAGTTTTGATTGATCTTTTGAAAAAAATATTTTTCCTTTTTTGGCGGTAACTACATTTATAGTAGCAGGATTTGTATAATCATAAATGGTAACACCGGTTAGTTCATTTGTTTTTTGATCTATTCCTCTAACAAGAATAGCATAATTAGCAACTTCTTGAGAAAAAACCCCAGGCTCAAGAGAAAGAGTAGGTTTTTGCCTGGAAATATCCTGCATTAAAATTTTTGCTTTGTGATTTGCATCGGGAAGAACATCGTTGTTAAATAAAAAAAGTAAGTAACAGATAACTACACCTGCAGCCACCGGTGCAAACATCATCCGGTATAAACTTACACCGGAAGATTTTAAAATTGTAATTTCATTATTTTGTGAAAGATTCCCGAAAGCCATTAAAGTTGCTACCAAGGTTGCCATTGGAACAACAAGTACTACCATCCATGATAAATTAAATACGATAAGTTTTATTATTATCCATGTATCCAATCCTTTTCCCACCAATCTATCTGCAAATTTCATCATGAATTGTAAAATAAAAATACAGATCAATGTAAAAAGTGAAAATACAAAAGGGGCAAAATGGTTACGAAGTATATATTTATATAAAATCATTATGATAATATATGAAAGCAAAAAAAGTTTAACAAGATGACTTAAAAACCTGATGATTCATTGGAATATTTGCTATATTTTAAACTCAAAAAATTTTAAGGGTTATGAAAAGAATTCTTCCTATTCTGGTTTTGTTATTATTAATTATTGGTTGTGTATCTCCAACCGACAAAAAAGAATTTGTTTTAAAAGAAGATAATCATTATCCAAGATGGATGCAGTCGGATTCTGCTCATTCTGATCAAACTTCGGGCATTACATTCATTAAATCAGTAAACCCAAACACAAAAGTATTTTTAATTGCCGACGACATTGGCAATATTTATCATTTTAAAATTGAAAACGATACAGTATTTAAATTTGAGCCTGTTATTTTTTCACCGCAAGTTACAGCTTATCTCGATACTTTTCCTAAGGCTGATTTTGAGGAGATAGTTTTCGATAAGTATACTGGAAAGGTTTATCTCTCAATTGAAGGCAACGCTCCCGATCCAAAAAAGTTTGTTGGAATTTATAAATTGAATTTTGAAAACGATGATGTACTTTCAAATAATCTTATATCGATGGAAAAATTAAAAATAAATCCGGCGGGCCTTTTTACAAAATTTGTTGCCGCTAATATTGGCTATGAAGGTTTGGCTGTTGATGAAAATCATTTTTATCTTGGGCTTGAAGGCTTTGTAGAACAAAATATTTTTGCTGACAGCACACTATTTTTTATAGTTGATAAAAATAGTCTTAAAATTAAAAAAATTATTACCACAAAGAAATTAGGTATTGGAACAATTTGCGGATTATATTCAGATAAAAATGGTTCTATTTATGGTATCGATAGAAATAATAAAAAATTATTTCATATTGAACTGGATAATTCATTAAATGTTATTAGCAGCTATACTAAAAGTTTACAATCAAATATCCCTGGTTATTCACAATTCGATTATGTCGCTTCACTTGAATCAATAACATTTGATAATGAGAATAATATTTATTTAGTTGATGATCCATGGAAAACTTTCTTTGTCCCTTCACAAAATATATTAAATAATTTAGATCAGAAAACAGTAAATAACTTCAAAGGATTTATTCCTGTTATTTATAAGTATTCATTTCAAAATTAAGGAGCAACTTTTATGAATGAAGTGATTAATTTTATTAAACAAAACAAAAATGTTTACATTGAAGAACTGAAAGAACTCTTAAGAATACCCAGCATTAGCACTCTTGCTGAGAATCAAAATGATATAAAAAAAGCGGCTAATTTTGTAGCTGAAAAACTTAAACAAGCCGGGATGAATAGGGTTGAGGTTTTCAAAACAGAGGGACATCCAATTGTTTATGGTGAATGGCTAGGCGCTCCCGGAAAGCCTACTGTTCTTGTTTATGGCCACTATGATGTTCAGCCGGTTGACCCAATAGAATTATGGGAAAGTCCGCCTTTTGAGCCGACGATTAAAGACGGAAAAATATATGCTCGAGGGGCTACTGATGATAAAGGACAAATGTACATGCATATTAAAAGTGTTGAAGCATTTTTTAAAGCAACTGGCAGCCTTCCTCTTAATGTTAAATTCGTAATAGAGGGAGAAGAAGAAATAGGTAGTGAAAACTTAGAAACGTTTATTAAAACCAATACCGATCTTTTGAAATGTGATACAGTTTTAATTTCTGACACTGCTTTATACGAAAATGGAGTTCCAACTTTAACTTATGGATTACGCGGCTTAAGCTACATGGAAGTTGAAGTGACAGGTCCAAACCGTGACCTGCATTCAGGCTCTTTCGGAGGAGCGGTTGCCAATCCTATTAACATTCTTGCATCAATTATTTCAAAGCTTCAAGATAAAAATGGTAAAATAACAATACCGGAATTTTATGATGATGTAAAGAAACTTTCAAAAAAAGAAAGAGCAATTTATGAATCACTCAAATTCTCAGAAAAGAAATTTGCAAAGGAATTAGGTGTTGCAAAATTAAAAGGTGAAAAGGGGTATACAACCCTGGAAAGAATCTGGGCACGTCCCACATTAGACTGCAATGGTATTATAGGTGGCTTCACAGGGAAAGGTGCTAAAACGGTTTTGCCTTCAAAAGCTACAGCAAAGATAAGCATGCGGCTGGTACCTTATCAGGATCCTAAAAAAATTGCTGTTCAGTTTGAGAAATATATAAAAGAGCTTGCACCAAAAAGTGTTAAAGTAAAAATTCAAAACTTGCATGGTGCAGTTCCTGTTTTAATTCCTATGGATAGCGATGCAATCAAAGCTGCCTCAAAGGCAATGGAAACAGCTTTCAAAAAGAGAACTGTTTTTATCAGAGAAGGAGGGTCAGTACCTATCGTTGCAACTTTCGCAAAACGATTAAAAGCTCCGGCAGTAATGATGGGCTTGGGATTAAATTCTGAAAATCTCCATTCACCTAATGAACACTTTGACTTAAATAATTTTGAGCTTGGGATAATAAGTTCAGCTTATTTTATGAAAGAATTTAGCGCTTAAGATATCTATGTTAAAAGCAGTCTCCATAAAATTATTTTTATCAATTGCGTTGATGTTAATTTTTATTGGCGGGTGTAAAAAAAATGCTGATGAAAAACTTGGGAAAATGGATGCCAACCGGGAAGCTGTTGAGTATTCCCCAGAGAAAGATTTGGAAATTCAAAAATACAATCTTCAAGTTAAGAAAGAACAAACTAAACAAAGATTTGAATGTGATACTATTTCTGTAATGGAATATGTGTTGGATAATTATCCTAAGGGAACGTATCTATTAAATTTTGACAAGACATTTACTTATAATATTCCCAAACCTGCTGTAATTTATTTTGATAATGACAAAAGTTACATATTCGGTGTAATTGCAGAATCGAGACCTGGAGAAAGATTGATTGAACCAAAGAATATTATCGGCTATGATGAAAGCTATATCGATTTAGATAGTACAAAATTAGGCACTGCTTTTTTCTATTTAGTTCTTTTTCATTGCGACGGCGGGAAATTAAATACTGTATGGAAAGCATTGATTCCTTCACATGGCGGTTTTAACAATTTCTCACTTCATCATTGGGAATTTAATGGAACTCCATATGTAAAAGTTAATTTTCATTACGCACAGGGCGTTGGGCATATCGATTACAATTATTTTTTAGTTGATGGATTGACATCTTCGCCTCATTTGTTGATGACTTATAAAGGAATAAATTTTCAGCGAACAATTACCAATATTAATAACGATAAATTTCCAGATTATTATGAATACATATATTATGATTCGGGAAACGCAATTAAAGCTGTAGATTCAGTTGCCTTTATTTGGAAGCAAAAAGACAGTTTATATGTAAGTTCAAGAAATAGGAAACAAACAAGGCGTTATTAATAACAGTTAAAACCTGATTGTATTTTCAGTCATTCTTTTTAAATTTAGTTTTTAAATAAATATATTTTGCATAAGCTTAACAGTAGATGGTTTCACAGCGAATTTATAATTAGGAGTGTAAATGACCGAAACACAAGAGAAATTATTCCCTCTAATTGATTTATATGAATCACTTGGTTTTAAAACTGAATTAGTAAATGGTAAAAAAATTATAAATCA
>CAZRMA010000030.1:6337-17055 GCA_964600655.1 uncultured Ignavibacteriaceae bacterium | reverse complement strand
TTTCTTCGAGACCGATTGTTTTAATTAGCTGTTCAGCAAAAAAGTTCTCACTGTTTTTATTAATCACTTTTATTATTTCTTTAAGCGGTGGAGAATAATACGTGAATAGCTTTTTTGATTGTGACAGATTATATGGTGTGGATAGATCATCAATATCTAATGCAAATCCTTTTACTGTAATCCCTTTTGATTCTAAAACTTGTTTAAATATAACCATTGAATATTGAGTAGGGTTATTCACAGTTACATAAGTTTTAGTTGAGTCCTTATCTTTTATTGTTCCGAAAACATTAACTACATTAGTCCCAAACTGACGATAAACATTGATATCTGTAACTGAGTCTTGAGCAACTCTCTTAACATTATTTATAACGACGATATAATTCGTTTTAGGCAGAGTTGAAATTTGAACACCCTTAGTTTTCTCTTTTGCTGTTACTATAATGTCAACAGTATTTCCATTAAATGATATAGCACCCGAAGGAGCCGAAAACCAATAGCTGGCATGATCCCACGGCCAGCCTTCTCCTAATCCAACATCATCAAATTCATTATCATCGCCAATAATATTGCCGTCGATTTCATCAATTCCAATATTTGCAATTGAATCAGCCCATTTTTCAAATACTGCCAATTGATCATTATTATAAAACCGTCCGGATATTGTGGGGTCTCCTCTTCCTTGCACAATTATATCTCCATTTAAAATTGATCCATCAATATTACCACGCATGAAAACATTAGTAGAAAATTTATAATCACTGCCTAATAGCGATAATGCACCGGATGTAGTGAATAACTTTATGTCGGATGCCGGGATGAAAAGCTTATTTTCATTTCGCTTATAAAAATATTCTCCAGTTTCTATTGATTGAATTTCCACACCCCAATTAGCATTGCTAAAATTTGGATCATGGAATACATCCTCCATCTGTCCCCAAAACTTAGGGATGGTGGAGTAATTGAAATTGGATATAGAGTCTTTTCCAACTTTTACAATTCTATTCTCTTGACAAAAGCTTTTATAAGAAAATAGAAATAACAAAATGAGAAAAAGTGAATTTAATTTATGAAGCATATTTATTTACAATATTATTTATTTCCGTTCCTGATAATTTTCTGTAGCTGCCAACTGGAATATCGGCAGTTAATCCCGCAAAACTTTTTCTATTTAATGCTTGGACAGTATAACCTAAAACACCAAACATATTCTTAACAAAGTGATTCCTACCTTCAATACACTCCACAATTAGAATCCTTCTATTTTTAGTAGACTTTATTTTGATGAACTTTCCTTTTTTACCATCAAGATAAATTCCTTTCAGCATCTTTGCTTTGTCTTCTTCTGATAATATTCTGTCTAATGTTACTTCATATTCCCGCGGAACATGATTTTTTGGATGAGTTAAAAGATTTTTGAATTCTCCATCATTAGTAAGAATTAAAACACCTGTAGTGTTATAATCCAATCTTCCGATGGGATAAATTCTCTCATTAACTTTTATTAAATCAACCACCGTCTTTCTGTTTTTTTCATCTTCCGTAGATGTAATAACACCTTTAGGTTTGTTCATTAACAAATACATTTTTCTTTTTGTTGAAATCTTCTCTCCATCTAAATAAACTTCATCATTGTTTTCATCAACTTTGTATGATAAATCCATAATTATTTTATTGTTTACGGAGATTCTCCCTTGAAGAATAAATTCTTCAGACTTTCTTCGGGAGGTAATTCCAGCGTCTGCAATAAATTTATTAAGCCTCATCATCATTCATTTCCGATTCATTATTTTCGTTCTCAACTGTTTCTTCAATTACATTCATCATAATTTTTCTTCTCTGCTCCAGAAAATCTTCGTCTTGCATTATTTCTTCAATCTCTCTTGGTTTTGGCAAGTCACTTAATCTGTTTAAACCGAAATATTTCAAAAACTCTGCTGTTGTACTATAAATTAAAGGCCTGCCAATTGTTTCTGCTCGGCCTGAAATATTTATTAAACTTTTTTCAAGTAAAGTGTTAATAATATAATCGGAATTAACACCTCTAATTGATTCTAATTCCGGCTTGGTAATTGGCTGTTTGTAAGCTATTATGGCAAGGGTTTCCAAAGCTGCTGAACTTAATCTTCGTTTGCTTTTTTCCGAAGATAAATAGCCAAGATATTTAGAATATTCAGGGCGAGTTGCAAATAAAAATCCGCCCGCAACCGAAATTATTTTTAAAGAAGTTTTTGACTCATCATATTTTACATTCAATTCTTCGACACACTTCTCAATATCATCATTACTGATTTGTATCTCTTCGCCGTCAATTCCTTTGATTGCTTTTATAATTTCCGATGGCTGCAAAGGCTCATCCGAAGAAAAGATCAAACTTTCAATTATGGAATTATAAATGTTATCCATTTTCTGTCCCACCGCTATAATCAAATTTTACAAGTACAAAATCGTTAAAATTATCAGATACTTTGATGCCAATTCTGCCAATTTTTATAAGTTCAAGAAGTGCAACGAATGTAATTACGATTCTAATTTTTTCTCTCATCCCATTTACTAAACTTAAAAAATGCAACTCATATTTTTCACCAAAGCATTCAAATATATAATTAATTTGTTCATCAATTGTAATATTAATTTTTCTGATTTCGTGAACTGGTTGTTCTTTTAAGCCTTCAATTACTTTTTTAAAGGATTTAGCAAGATCATAAATTGAAACATTCTTTAATAATATTTCATAATCGGGAGGAGCAATTTTCTCATCTTCAGAAAAATTCCCGCGGTAACTTATCTTCCTTTGATTTGATTCGAAGAAAGATAGTTCTTCCGACATTTCTTTGTACTTTTTGTATTCTATAAGTGCTTGAATCAAATCTGCTCTAGGATCAATCTCTTCACCTTTTTCGTCAACCTCTCTCGGAAGCAGCATCCTCGCCTTAATATGCATAAGTGTGGAAGCCATTAAGATAAAATCACCAGCAGTTTCAAGATCAAGAGTTTTAATTAAATTTACATATTCTAAAAACTCTTTTGTTATTTTGGAGATAGGAATATCGTAAATATTTAATTCATCTCTCTTGATAAAAAAGAGAAGCAAATCTAAAGGGCCTTCAAAATGATCAAGTTTAATTTTATACAAATTTAACCCAGTTTCATTTTTTCATGAACTTCGTTCATCGTTGCTATGGCTACCTCTTTTCCTCTTCGTTCACCATCAGAAAGTATATCTTTTACTTCCTCAATTCTATTCATATAATAATTTCTTTTTGCACGGAACGGCTCAAAGAAATCAGAAATTTTGCTTGCACAATTCATCTTGCAATCAAAACAGCCAAGTGCACCGCTTTTACATCCTGCTTCAATTTCATCAATTTCATCAGAATTGAATTTTTTGTGATAAGAAAAAACCAGGCAAATAAATGGATTGCCCGGATCTCCCTTTCGGATTTTGTTTGGATCAGTAACTGCTTTTTTTAATTTTGCTTTTATAGTATCGGTGTCATCCGAAAGTAAAATTGTATTCCCAAGTGATTTACTCATCTTTGTATTACCGTCAAGTCCTGGAAGCCGAGGAAAATTTGTTAACAACGGTTCGGGTTCATTAAAGACTTTGCCATACTGATTGTTAAATTTGCGAGCAATTTCCCTTGTGATTTCAACATGAGGAACTTGATCTTCGCCAACCGGAACAGCATCACCTTTATAAAGAAGAATATCGGCAGCCTGCAAAACTGGATAGCCTAAATGTCCGTAAATTACGTTTTCAATATTTAAATCACGAATCTGGTCTTTTACCGTTGGATTTCGTTCTAGTCTGTTTACGGTTATCAACATCATAAAAATCAAATTTAATTCAGTATGCTCTTTTATTTGAGATTGACGAAACATCGGACTTTTTGTAAAATCCAATCCAGCAGAAAGCCAATCAATCAGCATATCAATAGTATTTTGATATATATCATCTGTATTCAAACTTGTTGTAAGCACATGATAATCAGCAATAAGATGAAAATTTTGATATTCATCCTGAAGTTTTACCCAATTTTCAAGCGCGCCAACATAATGTCCAATATGCAATTTACCCGTTGGACGCATGCCGCTTAAAATTCTTTTTTTGCTCATTTTATCCAAATATTTTTGAGAATTTGATGCGTAAAAATAATAATAAAGAGTTTAATTTTCTTATTTTCTGAGGAAAGAATGATAATTTATTTTTTGAAAGTTCTGCTGAACTTAAGAAAGATAAAGATATGGTTTCCAGGTTTCATCCAATTTGCCAACAACCGTTTTAATAAACATTATGTGACTGGGCTTAAATGGTTTACATAACATGTTCATATTAGCTTCAATTGGAGTCCTATCCCCTTTTCTATTATTGCAAATTGTACAGGCACAAATTAAGTTTTCCCAGCTATCGCTTCCCCCGCGCGCTTTAGGGATAATATGATCTATGGTCAATGGTAAATCGCCTCTTCCGCAGTAACCACATTTATATGCGTCTCTCCTTAAAATATTTTTCCTTGTCAGTACAACTCGTTTATAAGGCACACTAATGTATTGTTTCAATTTTATTACGCTTGGCCATGGGAAAATATGAGAGGTTGAATGCAGTTCTTTTTTTCTATCCTTTAAAACTAATTCTGCTTTTCCTAAATAAATCAGGATAAAAGCTTTTTTAATATTACAGATGGTTAATGGTTCATAGCTTTGGTTCAGTATAAGAACCTTTGCATTGAGTTTCCCGTTGGTGTGTTTAGCTGGTTCGAAGTCAACCTCCTACTTATTTTTTCTATCTTGAATAGCATAATAGATTCTTAATGAAAATCTTATTACCATTAAAATTATACTAAATATTAGAATATAAATAAACCAATTATTCGGTACTAGTTTAAATATCATCAATACAAGTAGAACAGCTACAAGGCCAATAGAAATGTAACTGAAGAGTTCAAAATTCTTTCTCACAACAGTAAAACCCTTAATTAAATTGAGTAAAATTAGGTATTAGAAAGGTATTTATCAAATGGAAAGATGGTGTGGATAGTGATTTATTTCTTATAAATAATTGCAACGCAGGTAACATAATCCCGTGAGTGGCTAATTGAAATTTTTACACTTTTATCGTCAGCTAAAAACGTTTGCAGCTTCCCGCTTAATTTTACGTATGGCATTCCGCTTTTTTCATTAAAGATTTCAATGTCCTGCCATGTAGTTCCTTTTTCCCATCCGGATTCAAGCGCTTTGTAAACAGCTTCCTTGGCAGCAAATCTTGCCGCAAGATGTTGATACTTGTTTTGTTTGCTTAAGCAATATTTAATTTCATTTTGAGTATAAATTTTCTTTAGAAATTTATCGCCAAACTTTTCTATGCTTTGTTGAATTCTGTCAATTTCAATTATGTCTATTCCCAAGCCAATAACCATACTAACTATCTATTAATTTAATATTTATATTTTAATTTAATAACCAACTGCCAATCCAGTTGATCTAGGATCAGCTGCACCGTATATCATACCGTTCTCCTGATCAATCATTATTCCTTGAACCCTGCCTAATGCTCTCTGTTCGCCAATTGTGTATCCCATTAACTTAAGATTATTTTTTACATCTTCTGTCATCCCGAATTCTTCATAATCTATTTTATCCGGCAGCCATTGATGATGAATTCTAGGGAGACTTATGGCTTCTTGAATGTCCATTTCAAAATCGATACAATTCAATATTACTTGCAACACTGAAGTAATTATAGTTGAACCGCCTGGTGAGCCAAGAACTATATAAGGCTTATTATGCTTTAGAACTATTGTTGGAGTCATTGCGCTTAACATTCGCTTTTCCGGTTGTATGGAATTGGCTTCAGCACCCAACAATCCAAATTGATTTGGTTCACCTGGTTTTGCGCTGAAATCATCCATTTCGTTATTTAATAAAAAGCCTGCACCATCCACAACAATTTTATTCCCGAACCATGAGTTTATTGTAGTAGTTGTACTTACTGCATTTCCATAAGAATCATAAACACTGTAATGTGTTGTTTGTTCACTTTCTTTTGCAATTGGTACCCCGGCATTTATTTCTTTGGAAGGAGTAGCCTTTGCATCTATTTTATTAAATATTTTTTTTGCATAAGATTTAGAAGTTAACCATTTCAAAGGTACATTATAAAAATCCGCATCTCCCAAATGAACAGCTCGATCGGCATATGCATATTTCATTGTTTCTACCAACTTATGAATATATGCACTGCTTCCCCATTCACTTTTTTGAAAATGAAAATTCTCAAGAACATTTAGCATTTCTATTAACAATGTTCCCCCAGAACTTGAAGGAGGCATTGAAACAATGTCATAACCTCTGTAGGTTCCCATTATGGGTTTTCTTTCCACCGGCTCATATTTTTTAAGATCTTCAAGTGTGATAATTCCGCCTAGTTTTCTAATTTGATTGACGATCATTTCCGCAACATTTCCACTATAAAAACCATCTTTGCCATTTTCTTTTATTTGTTTCAGGGTAGATGCTAAATCAGGTTGTTTAAAAATTTCTCCTGCTTCATAAGGCATTCCATTTTTTGAAAATACTTTCTTTGATGATTCATATTTATTAAAATATTCCAAAGCGGATTTTAATGATTCTGATAATGAATAATTTAAAGGGAAACCATCTTCTGCTAAATTTATGGCTGGTTGAATTACGTCCTCAAGTTTCATCGTTCCATATTTATTTAATGCTAATATTAAACCAGCAACACTACCCGGAACACCTGAAGAAGTGACGCCTTCTACACTCATTCCTTCAATAACTTTACCTGCGCTGTCAAGATACATATTCCTACTGGCTGCCAAAGGCGCTTTTTCCCTGTAATCGATTGCAATGTTTCGTCCATCATTTAAATGAATAATCATATATCCACCACCACCGATATTACCTGCAGATGGATGTGTAACAGCTAATGCAAATCCGGTTGCAACTGCAGCATCAACTGCATTGCCTCCCTTTTTTAATATTTGAAGTCCTACCTTGGAAGCAAGTGCACTCGCTGACACAACCATTCCGTCTTTAGCTCTAACCGGCTCATGAGCTTTAGCATTTAATGTTTGAATAAATAAAATTGTGAAAACTAGGAAGAATGTTTTAACTTTAGAAAATATTTGCATCGACCTTTATCCCATCATCTTGAATTTGTTTTAATATTATTTTTGTTAATTCATTAACCTGATTAAGTGTTTCATTCAAATTCTTATATGTATTTTCATCGTATAATAATTTTCCCAAATTGTTTTTTTGGTTTTTTGTCTCATCGACTAACAGGTTTGTTTTGCTTAAAAGTGAATCAGTTTTTGTTAAAACATCATTCAATTTATCTATTGAGGCTTTTATATTGGTTTTATTTTCAGTTATAAAACTTTTCGCCTCATTGGTCAAATCAACAGTATTTGAAGTTAATTTTTTAACGCTCTCTCTGTTTTCATCAATCATTATATTTATTTTTGAAGTTAGAGCATTTAAATTTGACATTGATTGCTTAACATCCTTTTGCATCTTTTGATCGGTCAAATATTTGTTAAGTGATGAAAGCGTAACATTGATATCCTTCACAGCTTGGGTAA
The DNA here is from genome assembly GCA_964600655.1 of uncultured Ignavibacteriaceae bacterium. GTDB lineage: Bacteria > Bacteroidota > Ignavibacteria > Ignavibacteriales > Ignavibacteriaceae > CAVSWT01. The sequence continues at coordinate 9,448 of CAZRMA010000030.1, read as the reverse complement.
TGTCATTTTGCATTGAGCCAACTAACGTCATTACCGCAGGAATATCGGCATTAAAAATTCCTTTTTGTACTTTGCTTATATCGAGAAAATTAGCTGAAGTTCCAGGTAGTATTTCCACTTTTTTCCCACCCATTAAATCAAGCATAGAAATTCCAAACTTTGCATCTTCTTTTAATTTAACATCATTATCAAGCGATATTTTGACAATGACACTTTGGTCATCAACTTTTATTTCTTCAACATTTCCCTTTCTTACTCCATTTACAGTCACCTCGTCGCCTATTTCAAGCCCTGATGTGTTATTGAAATTAATAAATAAATAATTTTCGGAGGGATTAAGACTAAAATTTTTCGCCCAGCCTAATATCCATATAAAGATAAGAATGCCTGCAACAACTGTAACCCCAACTCTAATTTCTGTTTTTCTTTGATCCTTCATTATTATATTCTTTCAATATATCAATAACTTTTTGTAGATCAGTTTGATCAACAATATTATCCTTCAAATAAACATTTAAAGAATCCATAAGTTTATCCATTTTTGTATCAAATTCATCGTCAATATTAATATTAACATTGTTCCCATCTTCTTTGCTTTTATCTTTTTCAATAGCAATTTTATTTATTTTACTCTCTACAAAATTGTTAATCAGTTGTTCAAGTGAATCTTTCTCCGGAGTTTCCTTAACGTTATCAAATCTTTTGTTAACCTCCTTTAAGGCAATGCCTTTAAGTATACCTTTACCAGGGTTTACAATTAAATCCTTATAATTATGTTCAACAAGATATAATACGGCTGCAATTAGAATTGTTAAAATTATTATAGATTTTAAAAAACAACCTTTTTTCATTTTTATCATTCACCATGGAGTTTTTCGATCTGAACTTTTTTAATCCGTTTGTTCAAAACTTCTTTGACAGTAAATTTATAATTATTATTTATAAATGAATAACCTTCTTTAGGAATATGTCCTGCGTTTGTTAAAATGAATCCACCGATAGTTTCGTAATCAGAATTCTTTGGTATGATTTCAGTGCCGGATAATTCATTCAACTCATCGATATCTATCTTGCCAAGTACTAAAAAATTACCTTCATCTATTTTACTGATCGGGTTTTCCTGTTCATCATATTCATCTCTAATTTCACCGACAATTTCCTCCAGTATGTCCTCCATGGTGATCAAACCGGCTGTACCACCAAATTCATCAACAACTATAGCAATATGAGTCTTCTTTTCCTGGAACTCATGAAGTAGATCATTGATTAACTTCGATTCAGGAACGAACATTGCTTTGCGCGCTATTTTAGCAAGAGATAATTGATTCTGTAATGATATATCACGAATATATGGTAAAATATCTTTTGCATAAATAATTCCTATAATATCATCTAAACTATTTTTATAGAGAGGAATTCTACTGTGTCCCATGCTTTTGATTACTTCCTCCACATCGTTAAAATCTGTGTCAATAGAAAGTGAAACAATATCAACTCTCGGTGTCATTACTTCATGAACAGAAACAATCCTGAAGCTTACTATGCTTTGAATTAATTCGTGCTCATCTTCTTCAATTGTGCCCCGTTCATGACTAATACTTGCTAAATCGGTTATTTCTTCTGGTAATATGACTGATTTAGTTTTATCAAATTTTAATTTTAAAATTGAAAGTCTGATTAATTCTGTTATCGATTCAGCTACGGGGTATAAAACGATACTAGTCCAATATAAAGGTACTGCCGCCAATTTAGAGAATCTAACAACATTTTTTGAAGCCCAAACTTTTGGAGTTAATTCCCCGAATAAAACGATTAAAATAGTAAGTGAAATTATTTGAATTGTAAGTATTGTACTTTCGGATAGATTGGTATTGCCGGATACATCCAATGCGATTGAAACACTTATAATTGAAGCAGCAACATTTACCAATGTGTTGCCTATTAATATTGTCACTAGTAATCTTCTTGGGTATTCAATTAAATAAGTAATATATCTTTCAATTAACTCAGAAGAGCCAAAAAGATTTTTGATTTTTTTTTTATTTATTGAAAAAAGAGCTACTTCGGAGCCTGAGAAAAAAGCTGATAGAAAAAAAAGAAAAACTAATATTACAAGTTTATATTGCCAGCCAACGTCCAAAAAATTATCTATACCTTACAATAGTGAAACAAAAAAATTAAAATGGTAAATCTTCGTTATTATCAACTTCTGGGGCAGTAGAATTCGCATCAGATTCATTAAATGTGGATTCGGAACTTCCGCCATCGGAAGAATCAAGTGGAATTATTCTTTCAGAAATTACATCAGTTGAATATCTTTTAATTCCCTCTTTGTCCGTGTAATCCCTTTTCTGTAGTCTGCCTTCAACATAAATCTTTTTCCCCTTCTTTAAATTATCTTTAAAATAATCTGATAAGTTAAAAGAAGTTATATTATGCCATGTGGTTTCATTAACCCAATTACCGTCTTTTCCTTTATAACTGTACGTTGTTGCAAGACTGAAATTCGTAACCGATAGATTGTTAGCGGTAAACCTGGTTTCAGCATCTCTTCCCAAATTTCCAATTAACATTATTTTATTTAATGAAAAAGCCATAGCAAACATCCTTATATTTTTTGTACATGATTAACACGAATTTAATTATTATATAAATAAAATACTATTTAATTAAAAAAAATGGAATATCCGATTGAGTTTTGATTTGAGAATTTATGGGCAGTTACACAAGTAACTGCCCGGAAGAATTATAAACTATATGAAAAATCTAGAGCAAATACATTAATCATATTTTTGTAAGTCCCATTAAAATGGAATACAGAGTTAGTAACATCTCTTTCCGCAACTATAAGAAGAAGATATGCGAAATCTACACCAAATTTTGGAGTAAATTTATATCCTAAACCCACATTAACACCTAAACGATTACCATCTGGAAGCTGAGGTTCAACATACTCATCCTTTATCGGATTTTTATCAAAAAATAAACCGCCTCGCAAAGCTAAAACGTCAGAAGTCTTATATTCAGCACCACCTCTAATAATGAATGTATTTTGATATTTTCTATCAACACTTTCTATTTGTTTTAATAAACAAAGGCTGTTTAAAAAGC
>CAZRMA010000030.1:0-6327 GCA_964600655.1 uncultured Ignavibacteriaceae bacterium | reverse complement strand
TTTCTACCGCTTGCATTCCAGGAGTTGTGGGATCCAAATCATAATTACTAAAAGTTATTTCTAATTTATCATAACTCGACCAGCCAACATATTGAAAATCAGCTGCAAGAGTTAAATCTGGTGATGGCATAATCCCTAATCCAAAAGTAATGTTTTGAGGAGTTGTTAATGGAGCAGTAACATCGCCATTAGGGAAAGCAATATAAGCACCCCCTAATAAAGGATGATTAAACCCTGCTGGTGTGCTTGTAGCGGTACCTTTAAAATCAAACTTAACTTCACTTCGATAACTGAGGCCTAATGATACTTGCTTGGTTGGTTGATACATTAGTCCAGCCGTAAATCCAAAACTTGTATTATCGCCTTTCAATTCAACCTGAACCTCAGGTTTGTTAGTAAGCGGATGTACAATAGCGTTAACAATCTTTACGTTTGCTACTGCTATAACCGCACCTACACTTAAAGAAAATTGATCTGAAAACTTATATGCAACTACGGGAGTAAAGAAAAATGATTTAATTTCCGTATCGATCGCAAGTTGGTTTCCTATCCAATCAGATGGCCATTTAGTTCCCAAACCGTATTGATTATTAACGCTCAATCCAGCGTAAAATTTTTCACTAAATTGATGGGTTGCATAAAAATCAAACGGAGTAAAAATTTGACTATCCATTTTCCATTCTTTAGTTAAAGGCGATGGTCCTATAAATTTAACACTGGGTGCAATAATTGAAACGCCGCCTAAAAATTGTGTACCATTCAGTTGAGTAATGCCGGCAGGATTAAAAAATATTGCCGATGGATTATTTGCAACACCAGTAAAGGCATTAGCCATACCCATAGCTCTCGCCCCTTGTTCATTAATCTGGAACCCACCAGCTAAGATTGAGCTGGTGACAAGCAAACAAGTTACAACCGTAGTAATTGTTTTTTTCAAGGTCACTCTCTCCTTAAATAATTGATAATAATGAATTAATGAATTCTCAAATATTATGGAATTTTATTCTATAGAGAATAATAGTGCTCCCTTCTCTACAGCAGTTCCCGCTTTTACGTAGATATCTTTTATATGTCCTTCTATTGACGTTCGTATATCATTTTCCATTTTCATTGCTTCAAGAATAATAACAGAATCATTTTTAACTACAGCATCTCCTACATTCTTTTTTATTACAATGACCATACCCGGCATTGGTGCTTTTATTTCCTTGGTATGCTTGCCACTCTTTTTTTGTTCGATAATTTTTGCCGCCTCATCCTGCAATTTGTTTCGAACAATAGTTTCAAATATAGAGTTATTTATTAAAATATTGTAATATTTTTCTCCATTATTTTTTATCTTAACTTCATGAAATTTTTCATTCAACCTTAATATATAACTATCGTTGTTCAATGGATAAAAATCATAGCTGTAATTAACACCGTTAGCTATTAGATTTTTATCATCGATGATTTGAACTTTTTTTGATTTGTCATTTATGCTTACGATGAAATCATTCATAAAGTTGTGTTATCCAATTATTTTTCGATTCCAACTTGTTTTTGCTATTTTTAATTCCATTTGATTTAGAATGAAGCTTAAATAAAACCGAACTTACCGCTGCTGCATTTTCAATTTCTTCATCAGTAGATACATTTTTCCCGTTGTTTTGCTGCAGCAGTTTATCCTCAACATAATTTATATCATATTTTCCATTCTGAAATTCTTTCGAGCTTAATATAAGATGAAGAAATTTATTGTTAGTGATTACTCCACCTATTTTGAACTCATCTAAAGCGCGTTTCATCCTTAAAATTGCACTATCTCTGTCTTTATCCCAAACGATTAATTTAGCAATCATAGGATCATAGTAAATAGAAATATTTGAACCGGCTCCAAATCCGGAATCGATTCTTATCCCGGGACCGGCAGCAGGAACATATTCAGTTACTTTTCCTGTTGACGGGAAAAAATTATTGGATGCATCTTCGGCATAAATTCTACATTCTATTGCATGGCCATTTATTTTTAAATCATCCTGAATGAAAGATAATTTATTTCCAAAGGCAATAGATATTTGTTCCTTTACTAAATCAATTCCGGTTATAAATTCTGTAACTGGATGTTCGACTTGCAGGCGTGTATTCATTTCAAGAAAATAAAAATTCTTTTTTGCATCCACCAAAAATTCAATTGTACCCGCGTTATAATAATTGCACGCCTTTGCGGCATTAATTGCGGCAGTTGTTATTTCGTTTCTTGTTTTTTCATCCAAAAATGATGACGGAGATTCTTCAATAATTTTTTGATGCCTTCGCTGAATAGAACATTCTCTTTCAAAAAGGTGAGCATAATTTCCTTTCTTATCTGCAATAATCTGAACTTCAATATGTTTAGGGCTTTGAATAAATTTCTCAATGTAAATAGAATCATTAGAAAAAGACTTTAATGCTTCTCTTTTAGTCGATTCAAATGCTGATTGAAAATCTTTTGAAGAAGTCACTTTGCGCATTCCCTTTCCACCACCACCTGCCGCAGCTTTCAATAAAATTGGATATCCAATTTTGTCCGCAGTTTTCTTTCCTTCGCCCAAAGATTTAATTGGAGTGGTTGTGCCTGGAACGATCGGAACTTTGTGAGAGTTCATCAATTTTCTGGCTTCAGTTTTACTCCCCATAAGTTTAACAGACCTTGACGAAGGCCCTATGAAATTTATTCCAGCTGCTTCTACCATCTCAATAAATTCAAAATTCTCCGATAAGAATCCGTAGCCAGGATGAATTGCATCAGCTTTAATTATTTTTGCAAGAGAAATTATTTTTTCTTTATTGAGATAAGAATCTTTTGAAAATGCTTCACCAATTAAATATGCTTCATCAGCAAACTTTGGGTGAAGGGATAAATTGTCTGCTTCGGAATAAATTACAGCAGCGGTGATTCCTAATTCTTTACATGCACGAATAATTCGAACTGCTATTTCTCCCCTATTGGCAATTAATATTTTTTTAAACAAGGTTTTCCTTTTTATTTTAATTCAGCTACTGTGACACCCTCCCCGCCAAATTCAATTGGTGCAAAATAATAATTTTTAACTTTATCATGATTTTTGAGTATATCTTTTACGGTTTTCTTTAAGGCACCAGTTCCTTTTCCGTGAAGAATTTCTACTCTGTTCAAATTAGAGATATATGCATTATCAATAAATTTAACAATCTCAAATTCAGCCTCTTCAGGTTTTTCACCTCTTATATCAATTCTTATTTGAGGTGATTCGATACTATAATTGGTTCTATGGTCTAAATTTTCTTTTTCTTTAATTTGTTTGGCTGGTATCAAAGCATCTAAATTAACTTTCATTTTAATTGTACCAGTTTTAAGTACAGCATTTTTTTTATTCGGAGAAAGTTCAATAATTTCCCCTATAGTATTAGTATTTTTTATTGAAGCATAATCTCCAACGACAAAATCATAATTTTCATTGAGCAAATCAACCTCTTCACTAAAAAGGTTTTTATTTTCGTCTTTCAATTCCTTAATGATTTTTTTTGAGGAACGGATTGTTTCTTTATTAGCATTTGATTCTTTTAAGTCCTTAATGACTTGTTCAAATTTTTTGTTAATATTCTTTAGATAATTGTCGGCATCAGCTTTAGCCATTTTTAAAATATCTTTTTTCTCTCTATCCAGCTTTTCAATATTCTGCTTGTATAGATTTGACAATCCTTGAAGTCTAGTGTTTTCAATTCCCATACTTTTTAGTTTTGATTCTAGCAGATTCGATTTTGCTTCAATATCAATTAGAAATTTTTCAATTTTATGCTTCCCTGAATCAAGATTTTGCTTAGCAAGATTTATAAATCCTTCTTCAAATCCTATCCTATGAGCAATTTCAAAAGCATAACTAGATCCCGGAATTCCTTGCTTAAAGGTATATGTTGGCTTTAAATTGATATGATCAAATTCCATTGCGGCATTTTCAAATCCATCAATATCATTAGCAATTAATTTAAGTTCGCCATGATGTGTGGTAGCAAATACAGTTGTTCCCTTATCCTTTAATTGAAATAAAACCGCTGAGGCTAAGGCTGACCCTTCCGTAGGATCGGTACCAGTTCCAACTTCATCTAGAAGCACAAGACTTTCTTTATCACTTTTCTCTAATATATTTTTAATATTCAGTAGATGAGAGCTGAAAGTTGAAAGATCATCTTCAATTGATTGCTGATCGCCAATATCAAGAAGTAAATTATGATAAACCGGGAAATTACTATCCGGACCAGCAGGAATATGAAATCCGCTTTGAACCATTAAGGATAGTAACCCTATTGTTTTTAGAACTACTGTTTTACCTCCTGCATTAGGACCTGTTATTAAAATTACTTTGTTAGCCTTTAGCTTAACTTTTAATGGGACCGTATTTGTCTTTCCATATTTTTTAAGCAGAATTGGATGACGTGCTTCGTTTAATTCCAATCCTCTCCCTGAATCTAATTCAGGGAAAGAGCCAATAATTTCGATTGAATATTTTGCTCGTGCAAAAATGGAATCAATATAAGAAATTGTACGAAGTGTTAAACTTAATTCAGAGGCAGTGCTTCCGATTTTCTTTGTCAGTTCTTTTAATATTCTTTCAATTTCTCTCTTCTCTGCAAATGAGAGCGAAACAATATCATTGTTTAGATCTAAAGTTTCTTCAGGTTCGATATAAACTGTTTGTCCGGTAGATGATTCGGAATGTATAAATCCTTTAACATGTCTTTTATGCTCTGCTTTAACCGGTACAACAATTCGACCGTCACGAAGTGTAAGATAATCTTCCCTAATAAAATCTTGTTCGTTGTAACTTTTGATTAACCTGTTGACCGATTTGATAAGTTCATCATTCTTTTTTCTTATTTCCGATCTTATTTCAGCAAGTTTGCGGCTAGCATTTTCTTTTACTTCACCGTTTTCATTAATTACATTTTTAATATGATGCTCAAAAACTTTATCAATGAATAAATTTTGAGTTAAGGCGAATAACTGCGGGGCATCTTCGGAATTATTTTTTAAGTACTGGAATAAATTTCTGGAAATTACTGATAGCTTAAGTATTTCTAAAATTCTTTTGCTATCTAAAAAGGAACCTTCAATTTTAGTTTTAGAAATCACTTCATCCAATACAGGCAGATATTCAATCGGCGGGAATTCATTTTTAATTAATATCTCTTTAGCCTGAGTTACTAATTCCCCTTCTTTTTTTATAGCAGGTAAGTCGGTTAGCGGATGGGAAGATAATATAAGTAATTTGCCATTTTCTGTTTGACAATAATTAGCAGCAAAATGTAATATTTTTGTGAATTCTAATTTTTCTAATACGTCTGATTCAATCATTTTAACGAATCTTGATCATCAACAATTTTTTTAATTATTTTTTTCGGCTCCGGTGTATAATCCCTAATTTGTTCTATCGCATAAGGAATTATATTTAGAACCGGTTTATATAGCAAGGAATTATCCGCCGTTTCTTTGCCCGGTATTGTAAAAACATTTAATAAAAAAAATAAAGCGCTTAAAAAAACTAAAATTTGAATGGTCCCGACTATTCCACCAATAATTTGATTTATTAAATTGTTTACTTTATCGAATGGATGAATTACCCGTTTGAGAATTGATGTGAGAATCATGATAGCAAGAAATATTGCCAAGCCACCTATTATTCTGGCAAGATAAATTTCAATTCCTAACACATTTTCAATGGACTTACCCAACGCAAAAGAATATTTAATAGAAAAATATGCAGCAGCAATAAACCCAATTGTACCAATTAACTTTCTTACGAAACCGTCTTTGTATCCCAAAATAAAGCCGATTGAAAGAACAGCAGCAATAACAATATCTAAAATGCTCAATTAACTCCCAGGAATTTTTCAACAGCACTTCTTACTACTTTGCCATCAGCTTTTCCCTTCAGAAATTTCATGGCTTGAGGCATTAATTTAGGAAAATCTTCTTTTGTTTTTGCACCGATTTCATTTCCTATTTTTTTGACCGCTTCCAAAATTTCTTCAACTGATAATTGTCTCGGAAGGTAATCCATAATTATTTTTAATTCAGCTTCCTCTTTTGAAGCTAGATCATCTCTCCCCGCTATTTTAAATTGCTCCATTGCTTCTTTTCGTTTTTTAGCCGCTGTGGTTAGCATTTTAATTTCTTCTTCTGCATTCAGTTCTTTACCTGTACCGCTTTTTTCAAACTCTAAAATTAATGCCCTAATTGAACGAATGGTCTCAAGCCTAAGCTTGTCTCCGCCTTTCATAGCGGATTTCATGTCTTCAGTAATCTTTGTTTTTAAATCCATTTAACAC
>CAZRMA010000029.1:0-17351 GCA_964600655.1 uncultured Ignavibacteriaceae bacterium | reverse complement strand
TCGTTTTCCTACGCTGGTATTATCCAGATCAGGTTCAAGGGTATCATCTCAGCTATCCCAAATGATTGGGATAACACCCCTAACAGCATTCAAAATTTCAAATAAACAATTAAATTTTTAGAACCACATCAAAAATCAGAAATTATAAGCTTTTATTCAACTCTTATTTTTTGACCGACAACAATTTTATTATTATCCAAATTATTTAATGTCTTTAACCTGCTAACGCTCATTCCGTATTGATGCGCTATTGAGTATAATGATTCACCTCTTTCAACTCTATGAATTTGAGCGCCTTTATTTTGAGAGATAGAATTATCTGCTATTTCATCTTTACCTGGGGAAACTTTTAAACTTTGTCCAGGAATAATTTTATTGGAGCTTAAATTATTTATATCTTTTAAGTCGTTAACACTCATTCTATAATCGTGAGCTATTGAATAAAGAGATTCTCCACTTCTAACTGTATGAATATTACTTCCATCATTTGAAGATTCCGGAAGGTCATTTATTCCTTCATCCGATAATACTTTGAGTGATTGGCCTACTATAATTTTATTGCTTTTAAGATTATTCCATCTTCTTATACTCGATGATGATACTTTAAACAATTCTGCGATTTCGCCGACTGTGTCTCCTCGTTTTACTTTGTAGTAATTTACGTTGGCAGGAGTTTTAGTAGTATTATCTCCTAGAGAAGATGCGTCGGAACCGCCATAAATTTTTAAAGTTTTTCCAGCGATAAGCATATTACCACTTATACTATTCCACCTTCTTAATTTACTGGTCGAAACACCGAATTTTTCAGCAAGTTCTCCAATAGTATCGCCTTTTTTAATTTTATACCTATACACATCGCTAGTTGAACTAGAAACTTTATTATTTGAAGAAGCATAGTCAGAGTATCCGTGAGTATATATTTTTAATTTCTTCCCGGCATAAATTCTACTGCTTCTTAGATGATTCCATCTTTTAATTGAGCTTGAATATACGTGGTATCTTTCTGCAATTGTTGAAAGACTTTCACCTCTTCTTATTCTATGATAAACATACTCACTATTATTTCTTTTCGCGATATTTTTAGCAACCGATTTTTCAATCGCTGTTTGATTATCAATACTTGAATAAAATTCTTTTTTATCTTCAGGCACATATATGACTAATTTCTGCCCGACATTAATAGTTTGAGTGTATGCAATATTATTCCAATTTCTTAAATCACTTACTCTCGAATTAAATAAATCAGCAATTCCTAATAGACTATCATTCTTTTTAACGTGATAATCAACGGCAACTGTTCCGTCAGGTATAATGGCTTCGGATGAGTCTCCAGAAAGCTCTTCATCAGCGGAATTCTCATCAGAAATTTCTGCAATTAGTTCTTCATTAACTGGCCCGATGTTATCGGTATCATTTTCACTAACTGTTTCAAACCCTTCGGTATTATTATCTGGTTCTTCATCATTACCTTTAGCTAAGGCCAAATAAGGAGAAACATATTCACTATTTTCATTAGCTGCTTCAGTATTCGTATTATAGGCATAATCATTACTTGATATATTAGATGACACAGGTATTTTTAATTTAACACCAGTGTACAATCTAGACTTGATGGAAATATTATTTGCATCAGCTAAATCATATTTAGAAACACTATATTTTGCTGCAATTCTCGAAAGAGTTTCACCTCTTTTAACAGTATGAACCAAATAGTTCCTTCTGGCACTTTCGGGAATATTTTTTACGTTAGAAGAAAAAAGTTCATATTTATTTTTTGGAATTTTTAAATCATAGCCTCCCGTATATGAAGACGGTGTAGATAACTGCGTTAATTCTGGATTTAGGTCCATTAAATCATCTAAGGGGATGCCTGCACAACTTGCCAGAAATGCTAAGTCAACTGCATCATTAATTTTGTATGTATCATATTCTATTGGTTTATCAAAAACGATGTTATCAAAGCCATACTTTTCAGGATTCATAGCAATTAAACATACCGCAATAAATTGAGGAACGTAACTCCTTGTTTCTTTTGGTAAATATCTTCTAATAGACCAAAAGTCATTGTCACGCGATCTTCTTTCCGCACGTTTGATTCTTCCCTCTCCAGCATTGTAAGCAGCAAGTGCGAGATACCAATCACCAAGTGAATTATGCAAATCTCTTAGATGCCTAGCAGCAGCTCTGGTTGATTTTTCAGGATCTCTTCTTTCATCGTAATAAAAATCAGTCTGTAGCCCATATAATTTTCCAGTTGATTTAATGAACTGCCACATACCTACAGCGCTGGCCCATGATCTTGCAGTTGGATTTAAACCACTTTCAACCATACTTAAATAAACCAATTGCTGAGGAATGCCTTCCTGAGCAAAAATGCTTGTCATCATTGGGAAATATTTACCGGAACGTTCAAGCCATACAGTCATATATTTACGGCCTTTACCGGTAAAATAGTCAGTCCACTGCTCAACCAAAGAATTTACTTCTAATGGAACATCTGCTGGAACTATAAACTTAGTATCTTCTTTGACATTTTCAGATACCTGAATTTCAGGCATATTTTTGCTTGTCCATTCCTCATAAGCTGCAAAAGAAACGTCTGTTGGTAACTCAGTTAAACCATCAACATATTTTCCGTAATCTTCCGTAATCGATTTCTCTAATTCTGAATAAGCTTCATTTTGATCAATTCCTGGATAATAGCTAAGATTATTTATTATTCTCAGAGCTGATTCATAATTTTCAATTGTCTCTTTAGTACTATTTAGTTCTTGTTTGGCGAGTGCAGCAACATAGAATTGTCTTGCTTGTTCAAGCATTTCAGAAACAATAGAAGTCCCCTTTGTTTCAACCTTGGGTTTCTGCATATCTCTTGAAATTTCTTTATTTCCGCTACATGAGCTGATAAATAGAGAAAATAAAGAAATCGAAAAGATCAGTAATAACTTTTTAATCATGAAATCTCCACATATTTATAATTTGATGTTAAATATAAACCTTATATTATGCATTATCAAGGAGATAATGAGACAACGTTAATTAAGTATTATAGAATAAGGACTTAAATTGGTTTTTACTTATATTCTTATCTACAAATAGGAAAATAGATAAATGATATTCTAAAAAATATCAGGAATTTCCTGAAATTATTATTCAAATTGGATGCCACTACAATGGGATATTACCATGCTTCTTTTGGGGATTCTTATCTACTTTTGTTTTTAACAAATTAAATGCATTTACCAATCTTTGCTTAGTTTCTGCGGGTTTGATTACATCATCAATAAATCCTCGTTCTGCGGCTATGTAAGGATTTGTAAATTTTTGGATATACTGGGATAATTTTTTTTCCAACTCTTTTTCAGGATTCTTAGAATTTGCAATTTCTTTCTTAAAAATAATTTCAACGGCTCCTTTCGGCCCCATAACAGCTATTTCTGCTGAAGGCCAGGCGAAATTAAAATCACCCCTGATATGCTTTGAATTCATAACATCATAAGCACCACCGTAAGCTTTTCGCGTGATGACCGTAACTTTTGGAACGGTTGCTTCACAAAAAGCATAAAGCAATTTGGAACCGTGCCTTATTATCCCACCCCACTCTTGCTCCGTTCCAGGTAAAAATCCAGGAACATCAACCAAAACTAATAACGGAATATTGAAAGCATCACAAAAGCGAATAAATCTCGCTCCTTTTATAGAAGCATTTATATCCAAAACCCCAGCTAAAACTTCAGGCTGATTTGCAACGATCCCAACGGCTATTCCGCCAATTCTTGAAAAACCGGTCAAAATATTTTCAGCAAAGTTTTCATGCACTTCAAAGAAATCATCATCAACAAGCTTTGAAATAATTTCTTTCATATCATAAGGTTTATTCGGATTCGTCGGTATGACACCATTTAAACTTTCATTATGAATTATTTTTGAGTTATCAAAATCCAAATCTATAGATCTATCCATATAATTTAATGGAAGAAAGCTTAAAAGTTTTCTTACATTTAAAAGTGTTTCAATTTCATTATCAAAAATAAAATGCGCAACACCGCTTTTACTAGCATGAGTTTCAGCACCTCCTAAATCTTCAAAAGTTACATTTTCGTGGGTAACTGTTTTAACCACGCTCGGTCCAGTTACAAACATGTAGCTTGAATTTTTCACCATGAAAATAAAATCAGTTATAGCAGGAGAGTAAACAGCGCCCCCTGCACAAGGCCCAAGAACAACAGAAATTTGCGGAACAACGCCCGAAGCCAAAGTGTTTTGTAAGAAGATATCCGCGTACCCCCCAAGACTGACAACGCCTTCCTGAATACGTGCGCCACCGGAGTCATTCAAGCCGATAATAGGAATACCAACTTTCATAGCAGTCTTCATTATCTTAACAATTTTTTCTGCGTGAGTTTCTGAAAGTGAGCCTCCAAAGACTGTAAAATCCTGGCTATATATTGCGATTGGCCTTCCCTCAATTTTTGCAAAGCCGGTAACAACGCCATCACCCGGATAATGCTTTTTGTTTAAACCAAAATCATTCGATCTATGTTTAACAAAAATATCTATTTCTTCAAAACTTCCTTCATCAACTAAAATTTCAATTCTTTCGCGAGCGGTTAATTTTCCTTTATCGTGCTGCGCTTCAATTCTATTGGATCCTCCACCAAGACTGGCTTCTTTTTTCTTCTTATCTAATTCCTTAAACTTATCTTCCATTTGAGCCCTTTAAATTATAATTATTAAAGTTCGTCATTTAATGCACTATTATTAAATGGAAAAATTAATAACATCCAACTTATTTATTGATTTAAAATAATTTTCAATTTCATTTCTTATTGATTCATAAATATTATTCTTTGTGTCTTTTGTCTCTGTAGATTGTGCCGGGACATTTATTTCTTTAACAATTTTTCCAGGCTTCCCTTCCATCAAAAATATTTTCTCTGAAATTGAAATTGCTTCTTTGATATTTGTGGTTGCCAAAAGAAAATTCATATTTAATTCTTTTGAGATTTCTTTTATAAGAAGATTCATCTCATTTCTTATATCAATTTTCATCTTCTTAAAAGAATCATCAATTAAAATTAATTTTGGATTGCATGCTATTGCTCTTGCTAGTGAAATTCTAAATCGAAATCCAAAACTTGATTTGTGAGGGAAGTGATTTTCATATCCAGTAAGTCCGACTAATTTTATAAACTTCTTAATTTCATCTTCATTTATTTTTTTATTCTGAATTTTTTCAGCAAATAAAATGTTGTCATTCACATTCAGCCAAGGGAACGAAGATGGTTCTTCAGGTATTAAGATTATATCGGTAGATTTTATATCACTTATGTTTTTATCTTTACAAAGAATTTCTCCTTTGTATTCAGCCGTAACACCTGAAATAATTTTTAGCAGAGTTGATTTGCCTGCACCGAATGGGGCAAGTATACTATTAATAGTTCCCTGTTTATTATTTTCTTCAATTGAAAAATTAATATTGTCCAATACCTGGACTTTTGAACCATATAGCCCATCAAAATACTTAACGAGGTTATTAACTTTTAATAAATGTTTTTCTTGATTCAATTTAGTCCCAGAAAAAATGTTTTGTCTTTAAATGATTTATTGCTAGTCTTCCTAATATTATTGTTAAACCGGTGATAAAGAATAATGCAAAAAGTGCTGACAAATCTTTATATTCTAATACTTGCCTAAAAATTTTTCCAAGCCCCAAACCATTTCGCGCAAATTCAAAAAACAAAATTATCGTCCAAATATAAATATGAGAATCAATTATATGTTTGATTAAATTCGGTTGAATTGATTTCCATTTTACATATTTTAGAATAGTCTTTTCATCTGCCCCTAAACCTTTTGCGGCATCATTATATATATTTTTTATTGTTGATGTTTCAATTTGTATTTTAATCGCAAAAGAGAAAAACGAAACTAACACCGCAAATATAAATTCAGATATCTCATAATCCGGAAGCCAATAGATTAAAAGAAATCCACACAATATTGAAGGAAATACATCTGAAAATTTTCTGATAAATAAAAGGAATGAATTAAATGGATGATTACCTTTAAGTATAATTTCTTTTGATAAGCTGACTAAAATATAAGAAAATAAAATTGAGAAGTATATTACGCTTAACGTAGTAAAATAATTTATAAGTAAGTTATAGCTATTAAATAAATCGCTGAAAGATTCAAGAACAATTGAAGGTTTTGGCAAGAAATTATTTGAAGGTAAAATAAATTCGAAGAGTATAATCCAAATGACAAAGATTGAAGAAAAAGAGTAAAATATTTTTTTTTGTACCTGCCGGTTATCAATCATTTGGCGAACAATTAATTTAATATTATTAAATGTTTTGACGAACGAATATATTCATTAGCGGTGTCGATAGCAATAAACAATAATGATTACTATATATCTTGTAAAAACGGATTGCTAATTTTTTCTTCTCCAACTGTAGTATTATCTCCATGCCCGCTATAAATAATTACATCATCCGGAAGAGTTAATAACTTTTCTTTTATTGAACCGATTAGTACGTCATAACTACCGCCCCATAAATCAGTTCTTCCGATATTCTTTTGAAACAAGACATCTCCCACAATACAGAATTTTTCTTCTTCAAAATATAAACAATACTCACCTGGTGAATGTCCCGGGGTAAAAAGTAATTTGATCGATGAATTTCCTAATGATAATACTTTTCTTTCTGATAAATACTCATCGGGACTGGGGGGCTTTTTCATTTCAATTCCGAACATAGACGCCTGAGCTTCTGCGTTTTGCAATAAAGGGATATCGTTTTCAGGGACATAGTAAATTGGATTAAATTTATCTTTTACAAATTTACAGCCTAAAAAATGATCTATATGGCAATGGGTATTTACTAAATACTTAATTACAAGTTTTCTTTCTTCCACAAAAGAAGCAAGTATTTTTTCTTCTTCTTCGTTAGAACATCCTGGATCAATAATCATTGATACTTTTGATTCTTCGTCCCAAATTATGTATGTGTTTTCCATGAACGGATTGAAAACATATTTTTTGACAATTATCATCTTTTAAAATTCTTTGTTATTCTCTTATTAAGTTTTGATGTGTAAGATTTAAAATTATCTTTGGTCTCCTCGATAGAATCACCTCCAAATTTTAGCAGCATATATTTTGCTAAGCTCCATGCCAACATTGACTCCGCAATTACAGCACAAGCTGGTACAGCTACAAAATCACTTCTTTCTCTCCTGGCGTCAACTTTTTTCATTGTAATTAAATCAACGCTTTCAATGGGACTCATCAAAGTGGCAATCGGTTTCATTGCTGCTTTTACGATTATTGGAAGTCCAGTTGAAATGCCTCCTTCAATACCGCCAGCTCTATTGGTTTTTCTTATTATCCGGTCGCCGAATTTAATTATTTCATCATGAGATTCTGACCCAAACTTTTCTGCCGATTCATAACCGGTTCCAATCGATACTGCTTTAACTGCATTAATCGACATAATTGAATGTGCTATTTCAGCATCCAGCTTTGTATCATAATGGATAAAGCTTCCAAGGCCTATTGGGACACCGGTTGCGACAGCATAAAAAGTTCCACCAAGTGTATCACCCTTCTTTTTTGCCTGTTTGATTTTATTAATGATTTTTTCCTCATGATCTTTATCCAAGACTCTAACATCACTTTCATCCGCATCTTCGGATAATTTCCAACCTCTAAAATTCTTAGGAAGATCATTTGCAAAAAGCTTATTAGCAAAATTTTCTTTTGGATAAATACTGCCAATGCTTTCAACAAAGCTTCCGATTGAAATACCAAACTCTTCTAAAAATTTCCTGGCAATGGAACAAGCTGCCACACGTGCCGCTGTTTCTCTTGCACTTGACCGTTCAATTGAATTTCGTATATCGCCAAAATTATATTTTGAAACTCCGACTAAATCCGCGTGGCCAGGACGTGGAATTGTAATCTTTTCAACTTGAGCAGTTCTTTTATCAGATGTCATTTTTTCAGTCCAATTTTCCCAATCTCTATTTTTAATGAGAAGAGAAATTGGTGAACCTAAAGTTTTTTGAAATCTAACTCCAGAAAGTATTTCAGCAGTATCGGTTTCAATTTTCATTCTATTCCCCCTCCCGTAACCAGCCTGACGTCTTTTCAAATGAAAATTAATATATTCATTTTCAATTTTTAAATTTGAGGGGAAGCCTTCCACGATAGTAGTAAGCGCTTTACCGTGTGACTCTCCGGCAGTTAAAAATCTTATCATTTATTCTCCAATAGTTGAAATTACAAATATAGAATACAACTAAAATTAATGATCTCAATCTCAGAAGCTAATTCTAAAAGGAAACTATATATCAAATTGAGCTTGTCGAAATGTGTTTTGATTCTATCGTCAATCTTCGACAAGCTCAGATTGACAAATTTCAGAAACTAAATTACTGATAGAAAATTTTCATTTAGATTAATTTTATAAACTGCTAACAAATATAAAAAAAACGCCCGAAATATTCGGGCGTAATAAATAATTGTTCAAATTCATTTAAATAATTATTCGGGAATTTCAATTCCGACAAAACGGCTGTTGCCTTTACCGTCCTCAACTTTCAATAATAAAGCTGAACCCTGTTTATCTTTAACTAAATCTTTGAACTCATTTACATCATTAATTTTTTTCTTATCGGCTTCAGTAATCACAAGGCCCTGATATAACTTTTGATCTTCTGCATTGCTAAACGGTTTAACTGAAGCGATCAAAATACCATGATTAATATTAAGTTCATCTTTTTGTTTGGAAGTTAAATTCTGAACTGATAGTCCAATTGAAGATAGATCAACAGTTGTTGCTTTAGATTCATTTTCATTTTCTGTACTACTGTTTTCGGATACAGGCTTAGCTTTTGCATCTTCTTCACGAGCCTTTAGAGTTACGGATTTTTCAATCTCTTTTCCATCTCTAAATAATGTTAAGTTTACTTTTGTACCAGCTGATTTTGAAGCAATGTAACTTTGAAGCTCATTCGTCTGGTCAACTTCAGTCCCATCGATCTTTAGAATTACATCACCAGGATTTATCCCTGCTTTTTTAGCAGCTCCATCTGGAAGGACATCTTGGACCATTATACCGCGTGGTTTATCAAGACCGATTGACTTAGCAATGGCATCATCAACTTCACTTATTTTAATCCCTATATAACCACGGCTAACCTTTCCATTTGCAATCAAATCTTTAGCAACAGATTTAGCAAGATTTATAGGAATTGCAAATCCGTAACCAATATAGGTTCCCCCGTTAGATGAGGCAATAGCCGAATTAACTCCAATTACAGCACCGGAAAGATCAACCAAAGCTCCACCGCTGTTTCCGGGATTAATAGCAGCATCTGTCTGGATAAAATTTTCAACGCCGTAGGTGTCTTTTATTAATCCTAATCCACCTCGTCCTATTGCACTAACAATGCCTGCAGTTACAGTAGAAGTAAGTGATAAGGGATTGCCTATTGCCATAACCCATTGGCCAACTTTTAAATTTTCCGAATCACCAAGATAAGCAGTTGGTAAATTCTTTGCATCAATTTTTATAACTGCCAAATCCGTCAAAGGATCAGTCCCAACCACGGTGGCATCATATGATCGCTTATCATGCAAAGCAACCTTAACTGATTTTGCATTTTCAACAACATGATTGTTTGTAAGTATATATCCATCATCTGAAATTATAATTCCGCTTCCGGTTCCTCTTTGATCTTTCGGTAAATCTTTAAAAGGGAAAAAGAAAAATCCGTCATGCGGGTTATCCTTCATTTCTGACACTACAGAAATTTGCACTATGGCAGGAGTAACTTTACTTGCAACTTCTATAAAAGCTTTACTGAATGAAGTTGCGTCAGCATCAAGATTAACAGGCGGGTTGTTTGCACCCAGACTAATGTCGGCAAGGCTTGGTCTAACCAGTCCGAAACCAGATACCAATACAGCTCCTAAAATTATTCCAACTACAATTAGTGCTATTGCACCCCACATACTTTTAGATTTCATTTATCGTTCCTCCGATTATTTTCACAAATTAAATTACATGCATTTCTGCATCAGTATCAATAGTCCTTGTTACACCTTTTAATTATATATTTGGAATGATTTTATGCCTTTAAAATCCGGAACATGATGCTTTAAAAACCGCTCCATGAAAACTATCGCATCCTTTAAAGTATCTTGTTTTATTTTTGTATCTACCATTTTATTGTTCTTTAGACATAACAAGTAATAAAAAAGTTCCGAATTAAAAGAATATGATCCTATAAACTTTTCTTTACACTTATCACACAAAATACCTATTTCATAATTATATGACAATTGTGTATTGAATTGGTTTGATTTACCGCAAGCCGCACACTTATTTAATTGAATTTCATACCCAATTTCAGTGAGCATAAATATAAAAAACCTGCCAAAAATAATTTCAGGCTGCTCATTTGATGTGTCGAATAAATAGAAGATTCGATCAATCCCTTTATATAATTTAGTATAAACTTCATGCTCTGCAGTTAAATTTTTAACCAATTCTAAAATTGCATGACAATATTTTAATTTTTCAAAATCTTCTTTTATATGTGAATAGTGATTTATTAAAGAAGCACTGCTAAGGAGTTGAATTTCACGTGTATCCTTGCTGTAGAACACAACTTCAATTTGATTTAGCGGATCTACTATCAAACTGATTTTAGATTTCGGATTTCTTCCTCCTTTAATTATAGCGGATAGCTTACCGAAATCTTTTGTAAAAAGAGACGCTATGCTGCTGGTATCTCCATAATCAAGTTTGCTTAATACAAACGCGTCTGTTTTATTTATCTGGCTCATTCAAAAAATTATACGGGAAATAATAAACATCTATATCTGTTATTATCCCGGTTATTAGATGAGAAGGCGTGACATCAAAAGCTGGAGTGAATGCATCGTAGTTTTCAGGAGCGATTTTATTTCCGTTTATCTTTAGTAATTCGTCTTTATTTCTAATTTCAATTTTGATATCATCACCTGAAATTAATTTTTTGTCAATCGTTGTTGTTGGCGCTGCGATGTAAAAAGGAATATTATGATGATAACATAAGACGGCTAAATTATAAGTTCCGATCTTATTGGCTGTATCGCCATTTAATGCAATTCTATCAGCACCGGTAATAACAAAATCAATTTTCCTTTGTTGAAAAAGAACTGCGGCAGAAGAATCACTTTGAATTGCAAAAGGAATTCCGCTTCTATCAAGTTCAAAAGCAGTTAAACGGGAACCTTGGAGTAAAGGTCGTGTTTCATCTGCATAAACGAAATTTACTAGACTGTTTTCAAACCCGGTTTTAATTACATTAAACGCTGTCCCGTCTCCCGCAGTTGCAAGCTTACCGGTATTGCAATGAGTAAGAATCGTCGATTTTCCTTTGAAGATTTTTAATCCGTTCTCCCCAATTTTTTTACATTTATCTATATCTTCTTGATGAATGGCTTTTGCTCTATTAAGAAGGACCTCGTACAAATTCTCTTTGGATGAATTTAAATCATATACTTTTTTCATTTCTTCAAGAGCCATAAATAAATTCACAGCAGTCGGACGTGTTCTTTCAATTCTTTTATAAGCTTGTTGAAATGATTGATTTAATGAAGAAGGCTCTATATTCTTTAATGAAAGAGCTAAAGCATAAGCAGCACAAACTCCTATTAATGGAGCTCCCCTTACTTCCAATCTTTCTATTGCCTCTGCAATCCTTTGGTAATCATCTGTTTCTATATATTCTTCTTGCAGCGGTAACTTTGTTTGATCAAGATAGACAAGTTTATCTTCTTTAAAGTCTACCGAAAAGTAATTATTCTTTTTCATCAAACCGTGAAAGATCCATAAATTCTCTAAATCGATCTTGGACTCTTAAATATTCTAAATCTTCTAACCCTTGAGTACTAAACTTTTCAACACAGAATGAGGCCATTGCGCTGCCGTATATTACAGCACATTTCATATTTTCCGGACTCAAATCCTGAGTCTTGTGAAGATATCCGGTAAATCCCCCGGCAAACGAATCGCCTGCACCGGTTGGATCGTAAATCATTTCCATGGGATAAGCGGGAGCAGAAAAAATGATATCATCTGCAAACAGTAATGCACCGTGCTCACCTTTTTTAATTATTAATATTTCTGGTCCCATTTCACGAATTTTTTTAGAAGCTTTAATGAGATTCGGTTCATTCGCCAATAATCTTGCTTCGGAGTCATTTATAATTAATACATTTGCTTTTTTTAAAACCTTCAACAAATCATCCAGCTTGCCTTCAATCCAATAGTTCATTGTATCACATACAACGAATTGAGGATTGTCAAGCTGTTCTAAAACTTTTAACTGCAAAGTAGGGTCGATGTTGCCTAGACAAACAAATTTTGATTTTCTATATTTTTCAGGGATTATGGGATCAAAATCCTGAAACACATTCAGCTCGGTTAATAAAGTATCTCGGACATTTAAATCATAATGATATTTACCTGACCATCTAAAAGTTTTTCCGCCTTTAACAATTTGCAAACCATCAAGGTCCACATTATGACTCTCAAGTAAGTCAATATACTTCTGAGGAAAATCTTCTCCGACAATACCAACTAAATATACCGGACCGCTGAAATAACTTGATGAAAGTGAGATGTAAGTAGCAGAACCACCGAGTGCATTTGTGACTTTATCAAACGGTGTGGCGACATCGTCTAAACCAAGTGACCCAACAACGAGTAAACCCAAAATTAACTCCGATTTTTAAATGATTAAATGTGAATCGTAAAAATATGAAATTCATTTTTTAATACATAATTTATTAATCTTTAAAACTCAATTTCAATAAAATTTAGAAAATTAATTTCCTTAGTAAAATATCGAGTAATAATATCAACTGAGTTTCTTTGCCCTACCCATGCTAAAAGTTTTTTCGCTTCTTCTGGATTTACCCATTTGAAATCGCAATGTTCATCAGAAATTTTAACAAAAGAACCATTTTGGACTAAAGCAGCAAAAACCGGCAGCATTGAGATATGGTCATTCTCATGTGAATAAAATGAATTTACATTTGGAACAACCCAAAGTTTAACCGGCCTTAGAGAAGCCTCTTCTTTTATTTCTCTCAATGCAGTTTGACAAGCTGTCTCCCCATCCTTTATTTTCCCGGTGACCATTTGCCACAATCCCGGATATATTTGATTATTATTTCGCTTTAAAAGTAAAAACTCGATTCCATTTTTTACTTCCCGAAAAATGTGAGCTTCGATCATGTTTGAAATTATTTGCAATTCTGTTCCTTAAATGTGAAACGTCATAGGTCAAAAGTAAGAAGTCAGTAATTAAATATCAAAAATCTTATGGTTATTGCTGCGTCATTAAAATTTAATTAAAAATAAGCCCTTACTTCAGCACGGGCTGTATGTATAACAGGAAGCTTTCCTTGTGATCTTCCGTCGTAGCTTATAGTTGATTGTAGATTCGAAGATATCCTATAATCAAAATTAAACCGCCAATAAAAATTTTTCCCGATTGAATTTGCACCAACTAATTCAAAGGGTAAAACATTTTCAGTTGTGTTAGCTGATAATTCATCTCTTTCAAATTCTATTCTTAGTCTTCCGGTTCCGGCAAAAGATAAATTGAACCTAAGCGTCTGTGAATTTAAATCAATAACTGTTGGTGTTGCGGGATAATAATCAGTGCTTCTTCCGGTTTGTATTTTAAATCCCACTTCAATATTTCTTTCCGGACGATATGAAAAATCTGTGTTTAAAGTGTTACTTTTAATCGCACGGCTTCTGTTTGAAGATGAATTTGAATTTACATTATCATCTCCATTTATAAATTCAGTTTGATTGGTCATTTCTTTTACCATTCTGAATTTTATTCTTATACCTTTTTCACGTTTATAACCTCGTTCGCTGCCGCCGCTGTATTGATCAAGACTTTTACTTTGGTCATAACGAAGCCGGATGGAAAGATCCTGATCATTTTCAAATAAGTATACATCCTGCTGAATATAATTTGAACCACGGATTGTTTTATCCGGATTTTGAAATGCTGAAAAATTCAAAAGATAAATTTTCTTATAATCTTCTTCCCTGCTGTTCTCCTGAACTCTCCAGAATGTTTCTGTTGAAATAGGTTTAAGCAAACTTGATATTAAATTATTGTCATCAAATGCATCTTTTAGGTTAAAATGCCAGCGCGTACTGGTCTTTAAATCTATTACCGGGTAAAGCTGGTCGGTAGGAATAGCTATTTGCACAAAGTCACCGTCATAAACTGCAGGCTCAAATTCATCATCATCGGCAATTCCATTTTTATTTAAATCGCCAAGGTATTTAAAATTACCTGTTCCTTTTGTTACTCTCACATAAACCTTTTGAAGCTTAGCAGAACGCTGTGTAGATACTTCATAATAAAAATCGCCCCGCAATGGTTTCCATAAATTAAATTTTGACTGTGATCTTATCAAGATTGATTGATTGTCTAAGTTTCCCTGCTGCTTAAAAACTTCTGTGTATTTTTTATTCCTTAAAGTGAAATTAAGAGTTGAGCTGACTTCTCTAATTCCACTGTATCTCAATTCGTAGTACTGGGTAATTGAATTTGATTCTTTGAACATAATTCCATCAATAGGAAGATAATCATTGCGCATAGAATATTTTGCCGAAAGATTCAATCCGCCTAAATCAACCAATTCAAGAAATGGATCGACTTCCAAGTACTTTAAGCTTCCATTTAGAAGTGAATCGCTGTCAAGATGATCTTTCTTATCTTCAGCTAAAAATTCGACTCCTGGTTTTAATTTCCATAGCAGATAAGATGCATCACCCTTTTGCCTCAGCCAATCACTTTGTAATAAATTATTCTTCGAGCTGACGTAATCAAGATTATAATTAACATTTATATTTTCATTATCAGAATATCTCACAGTATTATTGTAACGATTTGATGTGAAACTGTTTCCCTTTTTTAAAAGTCCGTATGAAGATTTCATATTCAATTTGTCAACTGGAATTAAAGTTAAATTTGCTTCACGCAAAGTCTCATCTTCAGGTTGATCAGTTGAAGATAAATTATAATTTCTGCTGAATTCAATTTCATTTATTCTGTCCGCCGAAGTGAATTTGCTTTGAGTAAATCTGTCTTTGTATGAAAATCCTATTTTGCCAAGATTAACATTTCCAACTTCAATTTTTTTTGGATTCATACTTAGAAAAATATTTCTGGCATATCCGAAATTATTATTGTCATCAATGTTTGAAAACCGGTTCTGATCCCAGGAACTTCCGGCAAGCTCTAGAGAAAGAGAAACATCTTTTATCAAATTTAAATCAACAACAAGATTTCCAACTTGCTTTAATTCCGGTAAAGGTAAGTAAATAATCGGCAGGTAACTTCCGTTTTTTATTCCGACGAAAGTGTAATTTCCTAAACTCTGACGGCTGTAATCGCCTAATCCGTCACCTACGAAACTGAACGAAACATTATAAACAGCTAAAGAATCTCCAGGTGAATATACGTAATATGTTATTGTTTGGTTATTAATCAGTGTATCTCTCATTTGATACGCCCCTCTTATATTTCCGAGAGAATCGGGTAACGCAAGACTAACGCCCGATTTTGCGGCAGCATTTCTATTATCGCCTGCAGCGGCAAGAATTTTTTTATCACTATCACTTAAAGAAATATCTATTGGAGCATCCTGGTTGTCACCTTCTCGTATGTATTGAAATTGAACTCCAAGTTTTTTATCGAAAAATTGTGATTGAATTCCGGTTCCAAAAAAATTTCTTGCATACCGTCTGTCTGTATATTCAAAATCAACTGTGATTCGACTTGCAGAAGTAATTAACCGATTTGGAGTAAATGTAATTCTTGAATTAGAATATTCAATTATGTAGTCATTTCTCTCACCGCGCTTCATCTCAACACCGTCCACATAAACTTTTTCGCTTCCGGCAATTATGATAATATCTTTTTCATTGTTGATTCCGGAAAGAAGATACGGCCCTTGTACGCCGTCTTGCCCGTTAAAGTTATTTGTGTTGAACTTGCCCCGTGAACTTGCAATTGCCACATAACCATTTTCATTTTCAAAATGAAATTCACCCATCAGACCTTGCAGTTTTCTGCTGATAAATCCGAACTCGCCTTGTTTTCGGTTAAGTTCATAGTCGCCGAAAGTTCCCGAAGCATTCTTATGTTTAATTTGAATGAAAACTTTATCAAGTTCGTCCAATCTTTCAGTGTTGCCCTCCGGTTGTATGGGAGTGTTTTCATCAGTCAATGCAGCCACAATTTCAATTTCATCCGAGATTCTTCCGGAAAGCTGAAGTCTCAATCCGCTGTTCAAGCTAAAATCATTTGTAGTCCCGACCGTAAATCCGCGCACAATCGTACCGCTCTTCTGTAAATTAGGGCCAAATATTTCATCTGCACTAAAACCGGATGAAGTTTCTTCTACATATCTTAAAGTATCTTTGGTGCTCTCGTCAACTTTTAATGCCAGCTTTCTTTTTTGATAAACTTTTTTTAATGCCAGGTTAATAGAACGGTAAGTAACAATTAAAGTATCAAAGATCGAATACGGTAGAGAGTCCGATAAAGTGAAATATCCTTCCGAATAGAAAAAATGATAGTCGTCTTTTTTTAATAATTTATTTCTTAACTGAATAGTTTCGGAGTTAGGAATAATTGAGACTTGAGAAATGGAATAATGATTATCAAAATTAATTTGAATTGAATCGGAAACAATCCTGGTAAGATAATCCTGCTGTGCAAAAAGAATTCCTTGCAAAGCAAAAATTATTAGATAAATATTTTTAAGTTTTAGCTTAAATTTCAAAGAAGAAGCATGTTTTTTGAATTTGAAATCTAAATTTACATACTTCCATTATCAAGTCTATATTGCTTCGGATAAAAAGTAATACTAATTATACCTTTAGTAGATGTTTTTAAAACTTAGTGTTTCTAAGTGCTCTCAGTGCCTAAGTGGTAAAGTTCATTTGCACCACTAAGACACTAAGAACACAAAGTTACACTTGGAATACTCTTCTCAATAAACTAATCTCCAGGTGCGGGAGGAATATTTTCTGCACCTTCCAGTTTGCCGATTAATTGTTCCGGATGATGAATTAATAAAGGCAGACAATTAGAACAAATATTTGCCGGCTTTCCTGCATAAGTTAAATTCACCAAAGGGATATCATATTCCGATCTATTGCAGCTTAAACAATGTTTCTTCTCTGAACTCATAAAATACTTTCTGTTTTAAATTTGTAAATCGTTAACATCAATTTAAACTTTTT
>CAZRMA010000028.1:0-17390 GCA_964600655.1 uncultured Ignavibacteriaceae bacterium | reverse complement strand
CTTTCAAATGATTATAAACTTTCTGCAATTGGCGAGCTTACTTCGGGAATTGCGGAGGACATACTATCACCACTCCAGATAATTTTAGGGTATACTGATTTTTTAAGAAAAGAAACAAATGTGAATGACTATCCTTCTCTAGATGCAATTAATTCCCAGGTAAAGAAAGTTGAAACGGTAATAAAAGGATTGATAAAATTTGCAAACATCAATGATGCTAAATATAAAATTCAACCGTGCAATCTTAATGAGATAATTACAGAATATTATAATATGGTTTCATCATTTCTAAAAAATGAAAACTATGAATGCATACTGGATTTTGAAATAAATATACCTCCGGTTCTTAGTCATCCAAACAATATTCATCAGCTGCTTACGAATGTCTTTAGTTTGTTAAAGTCCCCGGATAGCAGCAGCGGCGGGATTTTAATACAAACCAAACATCAAAAAGATTCAGTTTCTGTAAAATTTCTTTCCACGGACAAAATTTGTGCTGATAAAAATAAGAAAGAAAATTTAAGTTTGAAGATTGTTGAAAAGCTTATGAAGAATAATGAAGGAACAGTTAAAACCAGCAGTGATGAAGATTTTGGCTCAACTGTAGTTCTTAACTTTCCACTAAAAAGGAATGTAGCTTGATGAAAAAATTAAGTACGATATTTTTTATAATATTATTCTGCAGTTTTCTGCCGGCAAAAGAAAAACTGCAACCAGTAGAATCTTCAATAAAACCTGCAGAAAATAAACAAGCCATCAAAAATGATTCAATAAACATTAGTGAGATGGTTCAAAAGCAAATTGATTCGGCACGCCAAAAAGAAATATGGAGAGGCGAATTAAAATCCGAAGCTGCAATTATGCCCATTCTTGAAGTAAATGCTAAATCAATAATGGGGTTAAATCCATTGTCGTTTTTGTCTAGTGTTTATTTTGGGAAAGTATTTATCCTGCTTTATGCCTCGATAATTGTTTCCGTTTTTATTGCAGTTAGAAGATTTAAAAACAAGAAAAATAATTCATCACGAAATTTAAAAAACGCAATTAACATTCTTAGAAACGAAGTTGCAGTTAATAATCAAAACTTGACTGCCGGCAGGAAAGGGAAAAAATTAGAAAAACTACGACGAAAAATTTACTCTGCCAATGAACTAAACAATTACGGAGAAGAGGAAATAATAAGGACCGCCAAAAAGCTTCATATATCTAAAGGTGAATTAATGCTGGCAGTGAAAATAAAGTCGCATCAATTAAATGGTAACTATTCAACAAAAATGCATTAAGCATAAATAATAGGAAATAGCCAATGATTAAGGGAATATATTTAGCAGGAAGAAGTCTTGATGGCAAAATGAAAAGTATGGAAATTATAGCCAACAACTTAGCTAATGTAAATACTACTGGCTTTAAAAGAGGCATTCCTTTTTCCGAAGTTATAAATCAATTTGGTGACGTTAAAGTGAAATCGGTTACTGATTACCAACAAGGCAATTCTGTTGAAACCAAAAATCCGTTAGACCTTTATTTAAATGGAAAAGGTTTATTCGCAGTTCAAACCGAAAGCGGTATTGAACTGACAAGAAACGGTAGATTTACGATTTCGGATGATGGCTTTTTAACCGACCAACAAGGCAACCATGTTCTTGGTAAAAATGGTGAGATAAACTTGGATGAAAAAATGTTCGGCAATAAACAATCGATTACAATTGCAAGGAATGGTGAAATAAAAGTTGGCAATACCCCTATCGATACTTTGTTGGTTGCAAGTTTAGAAGGTTCCAGAGACATACAAAAAGTAAATGGAACAAACCTGGTATATAAAGATGGGCCTTTTGAAGAATTACCTGAGAGCGAATTTGAAATTAACCAGGGTTACTTGGAAGAATCAAACAGTAATCCTATTGCCGAATTAGAAGCCATGATTAAAATCAGCAATGATTATCAATCAAGCCAAAAGATGGTTCAGTTTTTAGATGAATCATTAGGACAAGCAAATGAAATTGGGAAAGTATAAAAAAGGAGAAATATAAAATGCCAACAAGAGCCTTAAGATCAGCAGCTTCCGGAATGTATGCACAGCAGCTTAACATTGAAGTTATCTCTAACAATATTGCTAATATTAATACTACGGGCTTCAAGAAAAACAAAGCTGAATTCCAGGATTTAATGTACCAGGATGTTCAAATTAATCCGCTCACAACGTCCACTCCTGGAGTTTATGAAAATTCGTCTGAGAATATTCAGATTGGCAATGGTGTTAAACCGGCATCTACACAAAAGAACTTTGCACAAGGTGATGTTGCCGCAACAAACAATCCACTTGATATGGCAATACAGGGTGAAGGATTCTTCCAGGTTAGAAAACCCGATGGAACATTTCTTTACACCAGGGATGGATCTTTCAAAATAAATGCTGATGGTAAATTTGTTACAACCAGCGGTTATTCTCTTGATCCCGATATTTCAGTTAATGAAGATACACTAGGGATTTCTGTAAGTCGTGATGGAACAGTTGAAGCAGAGGAGGCTGGTGGCGGAAGTTCATCTTTGGGTAGCATTGAGTTAGTTAAGTTTATGAATCCTGGAGGATTAAGAGCTTTGGGGGATAATCTTTATGCAGAAACAACTGAATCTGGAACTCCTGTAGTTGGAGCACCCGGTTCTGATGGATTTGGAGAAATTAACCAAGGTTACCTTGAAGCATCAAATGTTGATATAGTTGAAGAAATGGTTTCAATGATAACAGCGCAAAGAGCTTACGAAATAAATTCTAAAACAGTTCAAACTGTTCAAGAAATGATGCAAATGGCTAATAGCCTTAAAAGATAATGGTTAAAAATGATTTCAATTTTATTAGTCATATTATCAATAGCATTTTCACCTTTAGGAGGAACAAAGACAAATCCTAAGGATGATTATTTGAAAAAAGAAATTAGTAATTACCTGGATAAAACTTTTTCCCAATATGATGGATATGAATATGAAATTATTCAATCTCCTGAAGCAAAATATATTAAACTTGTTCAAAAAAATATATTGAACTTACACAAAAATTTGCTTTACCTGCCGGTGGAAATTAAAGACGAACTGAATAGGACAAAACATTCTTACATAACATTAAAATTAAAATTATATAAAAACGTTTTTGTAGCAAATAATTTATTAAAGAGAAATCAACCCATCTCTTCTTCGGATTTGAATATAGAAAAGATTGATGTCAGTGAAATAAATGGAACTCCGCTTACAAGCGCAAATAATGTTTCCGATTTTCAAACTAAGATAAACATTAAACCGGGAACCATTTTAATAAATGAAATTGTTGAGCCGAAGCCGGTAATAACCAAAGGTGAAAAAATTTCTGCCAGAGTTATTAGGGGCAAAGTGATGCTGACAGTAGATGCTTTCAGCCGACAAGACGGTGCTGAAGGAGAGGTCATAAAAATTAGAACAAATAATAACAAACAATTTTCTGCAAAAGTAATTGATTCAAAAAACGTTTTAATAATTGAGTAACAATATGAAAAAATCAATTTTTTTCTTTTTCCTTTTAATAATAAGTATTAAAGCTTTCCCACAGGATATGCGTAAAAATTCGAACAACTCGTTGTTTTCAGATCAGAAAGCAAACCGTGTGGGTGATGCTGTCACAATTATTGTTGTTGAATCTTCACAGGCTTCCAACAATGCTTCAAAAACGACTGGAAGAGAAAGTGACCTGGGATTTAATGTAAGCGGCCAGGTTGATAAAAGCCCTGTCCCTAAAGTTGATCTAGGAATAGGTTCAAAAAATGATTTTAAAGGATCAGGATCAACAAGTACATCCGGTATGATCAAAACAAAAATTAGTGCAACTATTGATTCGGTTTTGAACAATGGAAATCTTGTTGTAAGAGGGAGCAGAAAAATTTCAATAAATGGTGAAGAACAAACCCTTCACATTAAGGGAATAGTTAGAAATTCTGATATAACCGCTGACAATTCTGTACTATCATATAATCTCTCTGATGCTGAAATAGTATTTGAAGGCAGCGGCTTAATAAACGACGCACAGAGTCCTGGCTGGCTGACAAAATTTTTCCATTGGATTTTTTAATATGAAAATAAGGTTAACATATTTTGCTGTAATTATATTGTCTTTTAATTCTTTAATCTTTGCACAAAGAATTAAAGATATTGCTTATTTAAAAAATGACAACTCCGAACAAATAATCGGATACGGATTGGTAGTTGGACTTTCTGGGAGCGGCGACAGCTACCGTTCTTCGTTTACAGTTCAATCAATTTCAAGTATGTTAAAAAGGTTTGGAATAACTGTTCCACAAACAGATTTAAAAACTAAAAATGTGGCTGCTGTAATGGTAACTGCAACATTAGATTCTTATCTGAAAGAGGGGGCTAACTTTGATGTTACCGTTTCTTCTTTGGGTGATGCTACTAGTTTGCAAGGCGGTACTTTGCTAATGACGCCGCTTTCAGGAATGGATGGTACTGTTTATGGGCTTGCTCAAGGGCCATTATCAGTGGGAGGTTATGATTTTAGAACACCAACTGGAAATAGAGTTTCGAGAAATCATTCTTTAGCAGGCAGAGTGCCAAGAGGCGGTGTTTTAAAAGCATCCTTAGAAACTGCTGCACTATCTAAAACTAATTTAAGCATCTTCTTAAAAGAGCCTGATTTAACTACAGCTAATAATATCTCGGTAGCAATAAATGGTGCTTTTGGTGACAGCACTTCAACAGCAATTGATGCTGCTCAAATTAATATTAAGGTACCAAGCGATAGACAAAATAATATAGTCGGTTTTTTAGCTCAACTGGAGGGATTAAATGTTGCAACTGATTATGCTGCAAAAGTTGTATTGAATGAAAGAACTGGAACTGTTGTTGCCGGATATAATGTGAAAATTCAACCGGTTACCATTTCACATGGCAACTTAAATTTAACCATAAGATCATATCCTATAATTTCTCAACCTGGAGCTTTTTCAAATGGTACGACTGCCGTATTTAATAATATTATTCCTTACGCTTCTCAGGATTCAACAAGTGCAATAGCTATTCAAGGCGCGTCGAATGTTCAGGAAGTTGCAGCAGCGCTAAATTCATTAAAGGTTGCGCCGAAAGATATTATTTCCATATTCCAGGCATTAAAGGAAGCTGGAGCTTTAATTGGAGAACTAGTGATAATTTGATGGGAACGCTTGATTTAAAAATAACGAATTTGACAAAACACTTCACTCATCCTATGGTGGCGGATAGTAAATATTCCGATGCAGAAAAAAGAAGAATTGCAGATACCGCCAGACAGTTTGAAGGTTTGATGACATCCATGATGCTTAAAAGTATGAACAAAACAACAGAAGGAATGTTCGGTGATGATAGCCTAGGCGGTGATATTTATGGGTCAATTTTTGAAATGGAATTGTCGTCACAAATTTCGAAAAAACGAAGTTTTGGCGTCGCCAATATGGTTTATAAAAAAGTTACCGGCGAAGATATGAACGAAGCATTAAAATTACCTTTAAATAAAACAATTCCAATAGATACTAAATCTTTAAAACCTGAAATTAAAATTGAAAATGATAATAAAAATTTACCAATCAAACCCGGAAGCAAATCTCTTGAAAGACTGAATAAATATGATGATTTGATTAATAAAGCTGCTCAAAAATATGGTGTTAATAAAAACTTGATAAAATCTGTTATACTTACGGAATCTGCCGGCAATGAAGATGCAGTTTCTTCAGCTAAAGCTAAAGGGTTAATGCAGTTAATGGATCAAACTGCGAAAGATTTGGGAGTTCAGAATGTATGGGATCCCGGTGAAAATATTATGGGAGGCACTAAATATTTAGCCGACATGCTTCGACAATATAATGGGGATCTGAGCCTTGCTTTAGCAGGGTATAATGCAGGTCCTGGTAACGTTGAAAAATTTAATGGTGTGCCGCCGTTTGAAGAAACAAAAAATTATATAACTAGGGTAACAGGATATTTAAATCATTTAAATGGATTATAAAATGGAAATGGCCGAATTAAATCAAATGTTGGAAGAAAATATGATGAATTTAGAAAATTTTCTCCAAGTACTTTCAGAGCAGCAAAAATATTTAGTTGATAATAATATACATGGATTAGAAGGATCAATTGTTAAGGAAGAAAAACTTCTTTCTCGTATTGAAGATGTGAAGAAAAAAACTTCAGAACTAATCTCGGTTCTGATTGAAAAATATTCGATCGAAACAAAAGGAACAAAACTAAGCGATTTTGTTAATGCCATAAAAGATAAAATAAAAATAGATGCCACGGTTTTGCTTCAGAAGAAAATATTTGAATTGGCAAATCAAGTGAAAGAAATGAATCAGCAAAATAAAATATTAATTGAGCACGCAAGAAGTTTTATTAAAGCAACCGTGAAAGCACTTTCGGACGAGAACTGCTTAATCTTAGACAGGAAAGTATAATGGGACTAAGCAGCATATTTGATATTGCAAGAAGAAGCCTGGGTGTTTACCAAAGTGCATTAGGAGTTACTTCTCATAATATCGCAAATGCGGCAAACGAAAATTATTCACGACAAAGAATACTCTTCGGAACCGAAACACCTGATGTAACTGCTGGATTTGTTTGGGGAACTGGCGTTAAAATTACTGATATAAATAGAATTAGAGATTCAATACTTGACGCTCAATTACGTACAAATAATCAGAAATACTCAAGCAGCAATCGTCAATCAAACTTATTAAGTCAGGTTGAAAGTGTCTTTTCAGAACCATCCGATTTAGGTTTATCCAATTTAACTTCAAAATTTTTCAGTGCCTGGAATGAACTTTCCAGTGATTCCAGTTCGGCTACATTAAGAGATAATGTTATTCAAGCAGCAAGTCAATTTAGCTCAAAAGTAAAAAGTATTCACGATGACCTGAATTCAATTCAAGCGGATATGATTTCTGAAATGAATGGTAAAGTGGCAAACGTTAATGGAATTTTAAAAAATATTCAGTCATTAAATCAACAGATTTTCACTCAGGAGTCGGTTGGAAAAGAAGCCAACGATTTGCTTGATTTAAGAGATAAAGCTATTGATGACCTTAGCGGACTGGTTAATATGAATGTTTCTTACAACGATAAGAATATTGCGACTATTTCCATCGGCGGCGCTTTTGCTGTGGATGCTTCACAGGCAATCGAATTCAAAACTAATATAGATAATGGAAAACTTGGATTAGTTAGTGCAGATGGTAAAACCAAAGTAACGTTAACCAGTGGCGAATTATTTGCCGTGTCTGATACTTATTCAAATAAAATTCCTAAATATTTAAGCAAACTTGATTCAATTGTTAATACACTTTTTACAAGTGTTAACGATGCACATAAATCCGGTTTTTCATTAGATGATCCGCCACAAACCGGACTGAACTTTTTTGATAGTTATACAAATGGTGAATTAAAAATTAATAAATTGATTTTGGATGACCCTGGTAAAATATCTGCTTCAGCTGATGGAACTTCAGGAAACGGCGATATCGCCTCTAAGATTTCTGAGCTTCAAAATCAAAAAATATTCAATGGTACAACTATTACCGATAATTATTCTTCATTAGTAAGTGGACTTGGCAGTGATAAGCAAACTTCGGATACTTCTGCTCAATCATATTCATTAGTATTAAGTCAATTATCAAATCAAAAATCATCTTTATCCGGTGTTTCTGTTGATGAAGAAATGACTAACATTATTACTTATCAGCGTGCATATGATGCTTCAGCAAAATTAATTACGATTGCTGATCAAATGTTACAAACATTAATCGAAATGGTATAGAAATGAGAGTTTCAGATTTAATGCTTAATAATAGTTTTATTTCCAATCTTAACGGAACCAAAGCTAGAGTAAGTAAATTGCAATTAGATATTGCTACTCAGAAAAAGATCAGAAATCCTTCAGATTCACCTTATGGAACTTCAAAGATTTTAAAGCTAAATGAACAGCTTAACCTCCAAGAATCTTACTCAAAAAATATTGAAAATGGTTTAGCATTTCTAAACGAAACTAGTTTTGAGTTGGATTCAATGCAAACGGATATTGCTGATGTTCAAACAGCTTTAACAGAATTGCAAAACCCTACTAACCAGGTAAATATAAAAAGTTATGCAGATCAAGTTGATCTTGCTTTAAAATCCATTCTTAATCATGCCAATGCTCAGTTTAATGGTAAGTATGTTTTCGGCGGAACAGATTTTAGTTCGGAACCATTTGGCTTCGATTCATCTAATTCTTCTATTGAAACGAAAGTAAGTGGTACTTCAGGTGTGCAAAAAATAAAGACCTCACAAAATATTTTTCAAAAAATTAATTTGACTGGTTCAGAGGTTTTTGGAACTGTTGTTAAAAATACCGGAACTATCGATGTAACGGCTGCGACAGGCACCATAACTAATAATCAATCCAAAGTTTATGATGCATTGGGAAATGAATATGATTTAAATGTTACTTATACTAAAACTGCAGCAAATACTTATCAGATGGATTATGATATCGTAGATGGCGGGGGAGCCTCAGTATTTTCAACTCCACCTGCAAGTCAAATTCTAAAATTCAATGCAACTAGCGGACAGATGGAAACATTGGATGGCAAGTCACCAGCGCCAATTAAAATAAGTATTGCTTCACAAAAAATTGAATTTAATTTGGATTTAAATTCTCTAAGAGAAACTTCAGGCAGTACTTCTTTAAGCTTTTCTGCTAATCAAAAAATGGACATATTTAATACACTTCTTTCAATTAAGCAGAATTTAGAAAGTGGAAATTTGCCCACCGATGCACAAATAAGCAGCCTTAACGATTTTAATAAACATATTTTAGATAAAACTTCGGCAGTAGGAAATATTATAAATCAACTTAATGCTACTAGCGATGTTTTAAATAGTCAAAAGTTGACGCTTCAAGGTTTATTGTCTAGTGAGCAAGATGTTGATATGGCTCGGGCTACAGTTGATTTACAAGCACAAGATTATTCACTTCAGCTTTCCTACAAAATAGCATCCATGATTTTACCTAAATCGCTTCTGGATTTCTTATGATAAAGAAAATGGGGACGGTCGGTGGATTGCTAATCGGTCTCTTTTCAATATTCGGCGCATTCTTTGCCGAAGGTGGTTCTTTCAAAGCTCTTTTTTTATTACCCGCCTTGCTTATCGTTTTTGGGGGAACTTTTTCTGCCACGATAATTGGGGTAGGCTTTGAAAATTTTAGCAGAATTTTTTCATTAATTAAAATAGCATATTTCCCAAAAGAATATGATGAAAGAAAATTAATTGATGCATTTGTATTCCTTTCGAGCAAAGCTAGAAAAGAAGGTTTTCTTGCAATAGAAAGAGATTTATATAGGCTAGAAAATGTGTTCCCTCAAAAATTGATGCGCTATATTCTTGAAGGATCGGACCCGGAATCACTAAGTAGTTTAGCCGAGCTGGAAATTAAGGCTATGCAAGAACGGCATTATTCAAATATCAGTATTTTTTCTAAGATGGGTGGATATGCACCAACAATGGGGATTATCGGAACTGTAATGGGTTTAATTATGACACTAGCTAATGCAGGAAGTAATCCTGATATTTTAATAAAGAGCATTGCAACAGCATTTATTGCAACATTGTGGGGGATTTTAAGTGCAAATATTTTTTGGCTGCCAATTGCGGATAAATTAAAAAAATGTCACTTAGAAGAGAAAAATATGATGGAGATGTCCCTGGAAGCAGTGTTGACACTGCAGAGCGGGGAAATACCCTCAATAGTGAAAGCCCGCTTATTAAGCATGCTTCCGCAAAAAGACCAACTAGAAGTTATCGCAATCTAAACTCTAGTTCTTTTCAAGCTGAAGAAAACGAAGAAGGCGGTAAGGACAGATATCTAATAACCTATTCTGACCTTATTACACTATTACTTGGGTTGTTTATCATTTTGTATGCGATATCAAAAATTGATGCTACTAAATATGATAAATTTATTTCTGCCGTGGGAAATGTTTTCGGCAACGAAGTTAAAATTGTTGGCATGGAAAAAAAGAATGCCAGCGATGCTATTTTACCTAGTGAATCACTGAAAAATAGAATTAGCAAGGTTATTAAAGATAACGATTACAATAAATCAATTAGACTGGAAGAAAATACAAGAGGAATAGTTATTCATATACTGGATGATGTTCTATTTCCTTCCGGCAGCGCAGATTTAACAAAAAGTTCTTTAGATGTATTAAGCAAACTTGCGGAAATATTAAGAAATTTACCTAACGATATTCGCATTGAAGGCCATACTGATGATATCCCAATTTCAACTACAGCGTTCCCTTCAAATTGGCATTTATCTGTAATGCGTGCTTTGAACACGGCATATTTTTTGGTAAATAATGAGCAGCTTCCTGCGGATAAAATTTCTATTGTGGGTTATTCAAAGTACAAACCTATTTCCGCTAATGATACTCCCGAAGGGAGAGCTAATAATAGAAGAGTTGACATAGTAATAATTAAAAAGTAAAGGTTATGAAATTACAAACAATACAATTTGGCGAAGTTGACTACACTGAGGATTTAATCATAAATTTTTCTTCAGGATTATTGGGTTTTGAAAACCTAAAAAAGTATCTCCTCATTAAAACCGAAAATGATATTTTTTACTGGCTTTATTCAATTGAACAGCCTGAAATTGCGTTTCCATTAATTGGCGCTGCAGTGCTGGATGAAAATTATCCTAGGATTAGTGATTTTGAACCCTTTGGAATTGTAACTCTTAATAAAGATCCGTTAAAGGTAACGGTCAATCTTAAAGCGCCGATATATATAAATCAAGACACGAAAAATGGAAATCAGAAAATTTTGGAAGAACCAAGTTACGAGGTTAATTTTAATTTATTCATTGAATAAAATAAGCAGGTTTTTATGCTAATCTTAACTAGGAAAGTAGACGAAGAAATAATAATAAATTCTGAGATTGTTGTAAAAGTACTCTCGATCTCAGAGGGGCATATTAAAATTGGGATTTCTGCCCCAAAAGATGTTGAAATATTTAGGGGTGAAATTTATTTACAGATTAAGGAAAATATTAGAAAAGCATCCGAGGAAAGCAAATTGGATATCAAAATTGCTCCTAATCATAAATTAAATAAAATTAGGAGTTGATTGATGGAAACTTCAAAACATAAAATAACAGTCCTGGTCGTAGATGATTCGGATATAATAAGAAATTCACTAAGGAATTTTTTCGGCGAATATCACTTAGATGTTATTACCTGTTTAAATGGTCTTGAGGGTATTCAAAAAGCCATAGAACACAAACCTTGTCTAATTATTTTAGATCTTTTAATGCCCAATTTTGATGGGATAAAAATGCTACAGGTAATAAAAGTAATGGATGATTTAAAGAAGATCCCAGTTATCGTGATTAGCGGCAATACAAATAGAAGTAATGTTTTAGCTTCTCTTGAGGCTGGTGCAGATAGAGTTATTTCAAAACCCCTACAAAAAGAAGTAATTATTAAAAACATAAATGAAGTGTTAGGTAAAGAGTTTCTATCCCAGGCAAAGAAACCTGATTATGTCCCTGAGATAAATGAAGATGAAATGCTTAGTCAATTCCGAAAATTTTTTCTAACAAGTTTCCCATTAAAAAGGAATGCTATTTCTAGTGCAATTTCTACAAAGAACAAGGTACTATTAAAATCTGTAGTTCACGAAATTAAGGGCTCTGGCAGCACAATTGGATACCCACAATTAACTAAAATTGCCAGCAAAATAGAAGATAATATTGATAATTTTACCATCAATTGGGAAGAACTAAAACTAAAGTGTGAAGAAATTTTTTCGATAGTACAGGAGATGGAAAATTTAAACCCTATTCTGGATAAATAAATGTTTGTCATAATTGGATTCCTTGTAGTTGTAATTTCAATTGTAATTGGATTTACGGTTGCAGGAGGCAATCTCATGCTCTTAATTCAGGTTGCAGAATTCATTGTGATTGGAGGAACTGCTATTGGCAGTATTTTAATTGCGTCTCCTCTTCCGCTTATAAAGAAAATTCTTTTTTACATTCCTCAAACTTTAAAGTCCCATCATATTTCAAAACAGGATTATTTAGATCTTTTAAAATCATTTAACGATTTATTCTTATTGGCACAGCGTGATGGATTACTTGCAATCGAAAAACATATTGAAGATCCATTGGAAAGCGATATCCTATCTAAAAGCGAAAAATTTATTAAAGATAGTTTTGCTCGTGACTTTTTTTCCGATACAATGAAAGTAATGCTTTCGGGTGGTATTCCACCACACGAACTGGAAGGTTTAATTGATGCAGAAATTGAAACTTTTGAGATAGAGTCAAGACCGATTTTTGAAAGTGTTACTACAGTTGGTGATTCACTTCCGGGTATAGGTATTGTTGCGGCTGTTTTAGGAATTATTGTTACAATGAGCTCGATTGATCAGGGGGCAGAAGTTGTTGGACACCATGTTGCCGCTGCTTTGGTTGGTACATTTTTAGGCGTTTTAATGGCATATGGTTTTGTTAACCCGTTAGCAAAAAATATTGAACATATTTTAGAGGATAAAAAAAGATTTTTGGAAACTATTAAAGCATGTATAGTTGCCTATGCAAAAGGAAATCCTCCCATCCTTTCAATAGAAATGGCAAGAAGGACCATTAATATGGATGACCGGCCTACCTTTACAGAATTAGAAAATTTTGTTCGAGGTAAAAGTTAACTATGAATGGCGATGGCGATTTAACTCCAATTATTATAAAAAAGAAAAAAGGCCATGGCGGACATCATGGAGGAGCATGGAAAGTTGCTTATGCAGATTTTGTTACTGCTATGATGGCTCTTTTTATTGTTCTCTGGGTATTAAGTCAGGATGATGCAATGAAGGAATCCGTAGCAAGATATTTTAAAGATCCAATTGGTTTTTCCGATAAAGGTAAGGGAGTGATGGTTGGAAAAACTACGGATGTTTCTGATGCCCCAAGTAGTGCTATTGAAGATAAACAGTTGCTAAAGAAGTCCGAAACAACCGAATTGAAAAAAATGGGAGAAAAAATCATTAGTGAATTAGCCTCTGATCCCAAGTTCAAAAAACTTTCCGATCATATAGAAATTCAAGTTACTGATGAGGGTTTGCGAATTGAAATTATGGATTCCGATGAAGACTTATTTTTTGAAGTGGGGACATCAACATTAAAATCTAACGCTAAACTTCTTCTTAAAGAAATTGGGGATAACCTTTCAACTCTCCCAAACTATATTGTTGTTGAGGGCCATACAGATTCGCGGCCTTACAGTGGTGATGGTACAGGCATGACTAACTTTGAATTAAGTACAGATAGGGCAAATGCTGCTAGACGGGCACTTACACAAAGTTCGTTAAAATCTTCTCAGATATATGAAGTTAGAGGGTATGCTGATAGAAGATTAAGGGATACATTAGATCCGTACAATGTAGTAAACAGACGAATAAGCATAATAGTAAAATATACCGGGGGAGACAAAAGTAATGAGTAAAAATATTATTATTGTTGAAGATGATCCATTTTCACATCAGTTCTACTATTATATTTTTAACAAAGCCGGTTATAATCCTTCCATAATTGAAGATGCGGATTTAATAATTACTAAATTGTCATCCGAAGTGATCAGTCTTATTATATTAGATATAAATCTTAAAAATACATATCTTAAGGGTATCAAAATCGATGGTATGGATTTAGCAAAATATTTAAAGAGCAATGAGCAATTTAAAAAGGTTCCTATATTACTGGTAACAGCTTCATCAGATTTTGATAAAAAACATTTTTTATCTGAAAGCATGGCGGAAGATTATATTTCAAAACCTATAGTGGACTACAAAGTATTAATTAATAAAGTAAATCAGTTGGTAAATTGAGTGATATTAAAAAAATATTAATTGTTGAAGATGACCAGGATACAGCATTTCTTCTTGATAAGCTGCTTTCAAAAAATAATTATTCAGTAATGAAATCAAACAATGGGGAGGAAGCACTCGAAATTTTAAAGACTGAATTTCCTCAAATTATATTAGCAGATTGGACAATGCCAGTAATGGATGGGCTTGAACTCTGTAAGATCTTAAAGAAGAATGAAGATTATAAAATTATTTATTTTATAATGCTCACTGCCAGAGCTTCACTGAAAGATAAAATTACCGGGCTCGATTACGGAGCAGATGATTTTATAGTTAAACCCATCGAAAACCAGGAACTGTTAGCCCGAATTAGAACCGGAATACGAATTCATGAACTGCAAAACGAGTTAAAGAATATTGAACACCAAAAAGCAGTTTTGCAAATGGCATGCACAATCGGGCATAAAATTAATAACCCTTTGGGTAGCCTGGTAATGTCTTTACAAAACTTGCAAGATGAATTAAAAACACTTACCTCCAATACATTTGAAGATGAATTTGAGATAATCTCAAAATCAATTGAAAGAATTAAATTTTTAGCAAATGATTTAACTAATCTTCAAAACCCCGAAATAATTGATTATACTTCAACAAATAAAATGATTAAATTAAAAAATAGTTAATTCTAGCTCAATTATTTTATAATTCCTTACGATAATGTGGTAAGGAGTTTTATGTTACATAAAATAATAAATATCTCTGCCGGTTCCGATTTTAAGAAATCTAATGGCTCCGGTAATCAGAATAAGTTTTTGAAAAGAAATGCTTATAGTTCATTTCAATTTCATGATTCTATTATATTTTCTCCTGCTTTACAGTTTTTAACAAATGTTCAATGGCAGTTAAAAGAGATTTCTCATTTATCAAAAGGGAAATTGGCTATTTCTTTCATTACGTCCGATATTGAATTTCAAACTGTTGTCGACCTGCCAAATATTGAATCTATAAAAACATTAGACTATAAAGTGATTAAAGATAATTCCGAAGATGAGACAAGCGATCCTATGTTGGTTGAGGTAGAAGTAAGAATTGAAGGAATTAATGAAGAATCTTTGCCTCATAGAGTAACATTAGATACTTTAGAGAATTTGTTTCATAGATTATTTGTATTCAAAGTTGAAAATCAACTAAATAGAACCAATTCGGTGATGCTTACTGAATTGATTGGGGATTTACTGGATGACCTAAAAACAGAGTTTGATCAAGTAAATAATCGGTTATTTAGTTTCATAGAAAAGCTAACTGAATCAAAAATTTTGGGTGGAAATAAAATTGATCTTAATGGAATTGAACCAATAAAAATAAACCTGATAAGATCACTTAAGAACGATTCTTAAGATTTAACGGCAATCTAATTGTCAAAAGAAAAGGACGTCTTTACAATGAATAAATTAATTATTCCGTTATGTATTATTGTATATTGCAGTCCAAGCGTTTTTGGCCAATCAACCGTAAATTCGACAACACAAATACATGCAACTATAGTTCAGGGGCTATCTATCACACATGAAGATAAAAATTCATTAGAATACGGAGAAATTGTATTAAGCGGTCAAGCGGTTACTGCATCTATTAACCCTTCAAATGGAACTGTACTACTGGTTGCCGGACATCCTGATAAAAACGTTACCATTACTTACTCTCCGTCTATCTTATCCAATGAAACATGGGCAAAGCAATACGGCGGGAATCCATCATCATTAATATTTACACCAGCAATGGTACATACGGGAAATCATAACGTTTATACAAATCCATCTAAAATTATTAGTGGAAATTCATACAAATTAAATAAAGTGAAAAGTGATGGAAGATTATATTTATGGGTCGGCGGTTCAATTTATGTTGATAAACTTCAAGCCCAAGGTGATTATGAAGGAGTTTTTACTGTAAATGTTACCTATTGATAACTGTATTTATGTGATATTTTGACGTTTTTATATGCTAAACATTTTTAACAATAATTCGATTATATATTAAGTTAGTTAATTGTCCTTTGAATGAATTAAAAATTGAATTTCCCAGAATGGGTCCTCATGGCGTTAGAATTTTTTCTTTGTCGTTCTAACGCCACTTTTATTTTAAAACAAAAAAGCCGATT
Organism: uncultured Ignavibacteriaceae bacterium; assembly: GCA_964600655.1. Taxonomy (GTDB): domain Bacteria; phylum Bacteroidota; class Ignavibacteria; order Ignavibacteriales; family Ignavibacteriaceae; genus CAVSWT01. Next base: position 1,315 of record CAZRMA010000028.1, on the reverse strand, counting down.
CAAATGAATCGGCTTTTAATATTTAATATAGGTCTGGTTAATAGGTTATATTAGAATAAACCCTTTTACCATCTGCATTGCTTTCTTTTATAGTGATTATAACTGAATGTGCAGCATTAGGGTCAGCAGTTACAAACTCAACTAAGTAACTGTTGGATAACGCACCTGTTACTGGAAGCTTTGAAAGATCCAATCCAGTACCGTTTGAGTTTATTTGAACAAAAGTTCCGCCAGTGCATGTGGACATGTCCCAGGGTCTTTCGTCATAAAGCTTTTGCCAATAATAAGCGTTTGCAGTATCGGCATCACCGCTCCATACAGTGTGGACAGTGATTTTCCCTGATAATTTATTGCACATGCTTTCAGTGCTCCAATCAAAAAGGCCATTTGGTTGAGTTGGTTCATCTGTAAAATTGATAAATACTCTTTGTGCGTCGCTTCGCCATGTATAATTAGAATCTGCAAAGAAGATAGCAAGTATCCCATCTTCATCGTAAACCCCGGAGCCAAATGTTCTTGATTTCTGTTCAAATGAAGCACTATCACTCCCAGAGAATCCTTCTGTGCGATATGTGCCATAACTACGATTCAAATAAGTTCCAATAGCTTGGGCGGTGGTAAAATTAATACCGCCATTAACATCTCCATATTGGAATCCGACTACTGCGAACCTAACATCAAGTCCGCTGCTTTGAAGGACCTGAGAAAACTTTATAATTGAACCTGCAATTGAATCAGCTTCATCATCCATGCTGCCCGAGTTATCCACTGTGAATACTACATCTGCCTTTAATGTAGTAGATCCACCAACCTTTGAAACTTTTATTCCTTTAACTTTACTATCTTCAGTTATAAAAAGATTGCTTTGTGCGGTCAATTGGATTGGCTGATTTGTTACCGGGTTAATAATTCCGGTGAGGTTCATTTGAATTCTGCTTGATGATGTATTAGGTTTGGCAAAATTCGCTGTTGGAAGAATATTATTTATTGTTGTTGTAGGAACCGTGACGTTAGTTGGGTCTGCTGGTATATCGCTGTTATCTTCTGTAGTAACAGGGTTATTATCTTTGGAGCATCCGAAGAAATATAAAAAAGAAATGAGTGATAAAATGAGTAGAAGTTTTTTCATTTCTACTTTCCCTCCTGTATTTTGATGGTCTGTGATTTTTCACTAATTGAATTCTATCTTGAGGAGCCGAGTTTGCATCATTTCCCCTAAAGTAAAATCAAAAAGTTTTGAATTTATGTTAATAATATATTACGAATAAATACCGATTAACAATAGAACAAATGTACTAATTTTTGCAGTAGAAAT
>CAZRMA010000027.1:0-17868 GCA_964600655.1 uncultured Ignavibacteriaceae bacterium | reverse complement strand
TTCATTCCACACTTTTGAACTTGTACCCAACCCCTTTCACGGTTTCAATTAAATCGGAATAATTCTCAAGCTTTTCTCGAATCTTTCTAACATGAACATCAACGGTTCTATCAACTACAAAAACATCTGCACCCCAAATGTCCTTCAACAAATTTTCTCTCGAAAAAACTCTGCCGGGATTGTTTGCTAAGAAAAAAAGAACTTCAAATTCTTTACGCGGGAAAATTCTTTCTTCACCGTCAATTTTAACAGTGTATGTTTGTCTATCTATAACCAAGGGTCCAATCGTTATTTTGGAAGGCCCGGGTTTCCCGGAACTGCTTCCATCGATCCTACGTAAATTTGATTTTACCCTTGCGATTAATTTTTTAGGTGATATTGGCTTTTGAATAAAATCACTAGCTCCCAATTCCAAACCTAAAATTTCATCCTTCTCAGCTGACTTAGCTGTAAGAAAAACAATGGGAGTAGTTGCAAATTGTTTCTGAGCTCTGATTTTTTTACAAACTTCATAACCGTCTAGTTTAGGCATCATGATGTCAAGTAAAATAAGGTCAGGATTTTTAGAAATTTTCTGAAGCGCTTCATCACCATCATAAGCGGTGATTACCTCAAAGCCCTCCTGTTTTAGATTGTATTCCAGGAATTCGACAATATCTTTTTCGTCATCTACCAGCAGTATTTTTGTTTTCATATTTTATTTCATTTTAATTTCTTTTTGATTCTGAGAAGAATGATACATTGCTTCTAAAATTTTCATACGCATCAATGCATCTTCGCCTGAGGAAAAAACCGGGTTAAGGCCGCGAATAGCACCTATAAAACTTTTTAATTCGTTAAGATAAGATTTTTTAAATAGGGTCGTGCTACTTTCTTTTTGTGACGGAGTTAAATCCATTACCTGGTCATCAAATCTCCTATAAACACGGAATGGATTTAATGTAGCAAAACCCTTCGAACCATAGACATTTAAATAAAATAAATCTCTATCTATCGGAAGCGACCAGCTTGTTTCCATAGTTATTAAAGCAGAACTTTTACATTTTAACATGGTAACTGAAGTGTCTTCAACATTCTTTGTATTGTGCATAAAATTTTGTGTTGATACAGAAGCAATAGAAGGATAATCAAATAGCCACAGAGCTAAGTCGAGAAGAAGTATTCCAAGATCTATAATTACTCCACCTCCACTTTGTTCTTTTTGTGTAAACCATTTTTCGTCGCTGCTTTGTCTTCGAATCCATCCACATTTAATATAAAATGGAGTGCCAATTTCACCTGTTCCCAAAAGGCTTCTGAGCAGCATCGCATCGGGACGATACCGTAAATTCATTCCCACCATTATTTTACGCTTGTTCTTTTTTGCAGCATCAACTACCTGTTTTGCTTCAGTATAATTGCGTGCCAAAGGCTTTTCAACTAGAATATCCTTCTTTGCTTTTAGGCAATCAATTGCAATATCTTTATGTGAAGAAGTAGGAGTAGAAATGATTACCGCATCAACATCGCTTTTTTCTAAAAGTTCTTTATAATCTTTGTAACGTTCTTTAACATTAAATTTATCTGCGAGTGTGATGAGTCTGCTTTTATTTATTTCTGCAACTGAAGTTACAACTGCGTTATCAAGCTTTGCTAAAATAGGGAGATGAACTAATTGGGCAATTCCACCTAAACCGATGACACCCACTTTTGTTTTTTGATCTGTCAAATTGAAACCTCAAAATTCACTTTTTGATTTTTTGAAAACGTTTTTACTTTTTCTACAATACTTTCCGGATCCATCCCAAGCAACTGGTGAAGTTCCGTTTGTGTTCCGTGATCAATAAATTTATCCGGTAAACCGATTCTTAAAATATCGTTTTTAAAACCTTTATCAGAAAAATATTCTACCACAGCGCTTCCGAATCCACCAGCCAATGCGTTCTCCTCGAGTGTAACTATTTTCGTATATTTCTCTGCAACACGATTTAGAGCATCTTCATCAAGCGGCTTGGCAAAACGCATGTTTATCACTTCACAATTTATTCCTTCGAATGAAAGTTTTTCAGCTGCTATTATAGCGTAATTAACCATTGAGCCTAATGCAAGAAGTGCAATATCATCGCCTTCCTTCACAGTTTCACTTTTACCGATTTCAATTAAATCAAAATTTTCCTTAAGTGGAACACCAAGTGCCGAACCTCGCGGATAACGCAAAGCTACCGGGCCATCCTTATAATTAACAGCAGTGTAAAGCATGTCACGCAATTCAGATTCATCTTTTGGAGCCATCACTACCATGCCAGGAATCATTCTTAAATAAGTTAGATCAAATGCACCGTGATGAGTAGGCCCGTCAGCTCCAACTAAACCGGCACGATCCAAAACAAAAACTACATGAAGTTTTTGAAGCGCTACATCATGAATTATTTGATCAAACCCTCTTTGTAAAAATGTTGAATAGACTGCAACCACAGGAACAACACCTTGCGTTGCCATTCCAGCGGCAAAAGTAACTGCATGTTCTTCAGCAATTCCAACATCAATATAATTTTTGGGAAAAGATTTTTGAAGAATATTCATACCGGTTCCATCAGGCATAGCTGCGGTTATTCCAACCACTGAAGAATTTTCTTTAACTATTTGTGTAAGAGCATTTCCGAATATGGATGTATATGAAGGTTTACCGCCGGACTTTTTAATTGCTTTTCCCGTAACTTTATCAAAAGGGGTTGCTGCATGAAGTTTTTGTTCATGACCCTCTGCGGGTTTGTAACCTTTCCCTTTTTGTGTAATTGCATGAACGAGAATCGGCCCCTTTAAGCTTTTAACTTGTTCAAAGATTTTTAAAAGTTGATGGAGATTGTGTCCGTTTACCGGGCCAAAATATCTAAATCCCAAAGCTTCGAAAAGCATACCGGGAGTTATGACAGCCTTGATTCCATTTTCCAATCTAACTGCTATTTTTCTTAAGCGGTCTCCAAAATGATCAAGTTTCCCGGTAAGATCCCAAATTTGTCCTTTAAATTTATTGTAATCAGGATGCGCAATCATTTCAGTGAAGTAGTTTGAAATCTGCCAAACGTTTGGGCCAATCGACATGTTGTTATCATTTAAAACAACAATCAAATTTGATTTTAAAAACCCGGAATTATTCATTGCCTCGTAAGCCATTCCGCCTGTCATCGCACCATCACCAATTACAGCTACAACTTTTTTATCTCCATTATAAATATCTCTTGCGACAGCCATACCTAAAGCTGCAGATATTGAAGTGGAAGCATGCCCGGCACCAAAAGTATCGTATTCACTTTCTGATCTTTTTAAAAACCCGCTGATACCATTAAGCTGTCTTATTCTTTTAAGTGCTTCTTTTCTGCCGGTAAGAATTTTATGCGGATAAGCTTGATGGCCTGTATCCCACACAACCAAATCATCGGGAGTATTAAAAGTTTTATGAATTGCAACAGTAAGCTCAACTGCTCCAAGTCCGCCGCCGAAGTGCCCGCCGATTTCCGAAATCGTATCAATCATATACTCGCGAATATCTTTGCAAAGTATTTTTAATTCTGAGACATCAAGTTTCCTGATGTCTTGCGGATATTCAATTTTTGATAAAACTTCGTATTTCGAATCTTCTGCCATTTATAATTGCTCCAAAAATTTTATGCTTCAAATATGTCCGGATCTTCTTCAAGGCTATCAAGATCCTTTTTCAATTCAGTAATCTTTAGTTCTGCTTTTTTAAGCATGTTGGTGCATTGCTTTGAAAGATTTATACCTTCTTCATATAATTTTATTGCTTCTTCAAGGCCCAGTCCTTCGCTGTCAAGCAATGAAGAAATTTCTTCAAGACGTGTTACGCTTTGTTCAAAAGTCTTTTTGTTATTTTTTTTTGCCATTCTAAATCAGAATTTCCATTGTCACACTGAGCCTGTCGAAGCTTGCCTACCGGCAGGAAGGTGTGAATTTAGTTTAAAATTGTTTCATCATATAAAGTGTTTTTCTATTCATCAGCTTTTTTACTATTTACTTCAACCTTGCCGTCATGAAAAATTAAATCAGCCTTATTAGAGATTTTAAAATTTGCGGCCCTTTTAACATAATTTGAATTCTGTTGAACCAAAACAAATCCCCTCTTCAAGGTTCTTTCTAAATCGTAAGACTCAATGTTTTTTGAGAGTAAATTTAGCAGGTTTTTACTTTTCAAAAACCGTTTATCAATTTTCTCATGAAGCCAGGTATGGAGGTTGTCAATCTGCTGAGTTCTATTTCTAACCATATCAAGTGGAACCCTAAACACGTACGAATTAATTATGCGACTAATTTCTCTTTTAGAGCTATTTATATTTTCCATAATTTTTTGTGTTGAATTATAGGAAAAATCATCAATAAAGGCAAAGAAATCTTCCTGGTTTGGAGTAGCTAATTCCATTGCTGCCGATGGAGTTGGTGCCCGTAAGTCTGCGACAAAATCAGCAATCGTAAAATCTATTTCATGTCCAACGCTGGAGATGATAGGTATTTTAGATTTAAAAATTTCTCTTGCAACAATTTCTTCATTAAATGCCCAAAGGTCTTCAATTGAACCGCCGCCTCTTCCAACAATAATCAAATCAACATCTGTCTTATTCAACCTCTTTATTGATTTAACTATCGACTGTGCTGCACCGCTTCCCTGAACTTTGGCAGGAGCGATAACAAGTTCCACCAGGGGAAATCTTCTTTCTGCAACACTAATCATATCTTTAAATGCGGCACCGTCAATTGCAGTTACAATTCCAATCTTTTTTGAATATCCAGGAATTGGTTTTTTAAATTCTGAATCAAATAAACCTTCATCAGCTAATTTCTGTTTTAGTCTTTCAAATGCCGCCTGTAGTTCACCTACGCCGGAAGGTTTCATAGAACGAACATCAATCTGGTAAGAACCACGCGGAGGATAAACTGAAATCTTTCCGTTAACAATTACTTTCATACCATCTTCGGGAGTGAAAAAGACATAACTGTTTAGTCCCTTCCACATTGTGCAGCTAATTACGGCGTTTGAGTCCTTTAAATTAAAATACCAATGACCGCTGTTATGAGCCTTGAAATTTGAAATCTCGCCTTCAACTCTTAATTCAGAAAAAGATTCTTCAAGAGAAATTTTAATCTGCCTGGTAAGTTCGGAGACAGTCAATACATTAATTTTTACTGCCATTTTTCAAATCTTCTCTAATCAATGAATAAACAAAAGCATCAACCGGTTTATTTTCTAATATTATCCTATTTCTCGCAACGCATTCTTTGATTGCCTGAACTTTCTCAGCAACTTTTTGGCTTTTAATATTTCCTACTGCAATAACAATTTCAATTCGATTTAAGTTCAATTCTTGAAATCCAAATTCTGCTGCCAGCAAAGCTGCTTCAGTTGTATAGCCTTTACTTGTTTCCGAAGTGCGCATCCAGTATCCAAGATTTGCAATCTTATAATATTCATCAATATGATTTAATCCAACCGCGCCTAAAAATTTTCCGCTTTTTTTATGTTCTACAACAAATGAGTATTCTTCTTTTTCACTCCATGCTTTTCCTCTTGAAATAACCCAGCCTAAACTTTCGTTGACTGTATAATTTTCGCTGCACCAAGGCATCCATTTAGAAAGTTCGGGAATTGATTCGACTACAGCTTCGTATAAAAATGCCGTATCGCTTTCTTTGTAGGGTCTAATTACAACGTTCTTCCCTTCCATTACTTCGCTCATGTTCCAGATTCTTTTCTGAAAATTAAACAATATTGATGATGACGATTTGAAACCCAGGCATTATTTACTCCCAATGCAATCAAAGCTTTATCATCTTGAAGCCAGATTTTTTCATCCTTCAGCACCCAGCTTTTATCGCCTCTTTTAGTTAAGGATATTGCTGTGTCATAAGCCAGTGGAAACAGCCTGCCTTTATAATAAACATTATTTGTAATAATTGTCAGGTAGCTGTTCTTCTTTGTAATAGAGAACACGTTATCAAAAATTTTTGCCTGGCGCTCTAAAAATTCATCGTAATCTAAAATATTGCCAAGATCATTTTTATTTTCAGAATACTTTGTAGCAAGGCCTTTATCGCTTCTTACCTTTTGTCTAATTGAATGTCTTTCAAGCTGATTCCAATATGGTGGAGAGGTAATTATATAATTGAATTTAATTTTATGCAGATCATTTTTTTTTAAGACATTATGCAGTGTTTCCGACGAACCGTTTACTGCAAATAATTTAGATGTATAATTTTCTTTCGTTAGTCTTTTCTTCGCAATATTAAAATATTCTTTTGAAATCTCGATTGCTACAGCGTTTCTATTTAAGCATCCTGCAGAAAGAAGTGTGCTTCCTGTTCCCATGAAAGGATCAAACACCCATTCGCCTTCTTTTGTAAAAAATGAAATAAATTCTTCAACTAAAGATTCCGGGAATTTTGCCGGATGTAGTATTTCATCCTTTTTTCTTCTTGGGGGACGATGAATGAACCAAGATTTTGAAAATTTAATCCATTCCTTACCGGTTAGTTCGTTTAACTTATTATTTTGATTATATCTTCCCCGTTCACCTAAATCGATGTAGGTTTCTTTCTTTTTTGCCATTAAAATGATAGTAAAATTTTAGACATGATTTTATGATTTATTAGGAAGTTAAATTTAATAATTTTTTTGGTCTGATAGAATCAAAACTTAACGCTAAACCCTAAAGTTGGAATTATGGGAAACATGTTGTTTGGTTTTCTTCCAAGATTTAGATCATCTGTAATGAAATAATCATATGCAATTACATTTGAACGATTATAAACATTAATTACATCTAAATAAAAATTCCAATCAAGTCCCCAATAGTCAGCTAGAGCGTTCAATCTAATGTCCAAGCGGTGATATGGCGGTTTTCGTCCGTTTAGTTTATTATTTCCAAAATCAATATCATAAATAACTTCTTCAACTCCATTCCCGGTTTTTCTTGTTGCAACCTCGGGAGTTTCAGGAACGCCATCGGCATTTTCATCTTTTAAAATGATTCGCGGTTTAATTCCCACCGGTTCGCTTAAAGGAAACCCGGAACCGTACTGCCATCTCAATCCCATATTAAACCAGCCGCTGAATTTATAGTTTAACACAATGTTAATTGTATTTCGCTGATCAAATCTAAATGGATATTCTTTCCCATTCTCAAAAGTGTTTGCAAATGCTAATGAATAAGAAACCCACCCAGATAGTTTTTCATTTTCTAATAAATTTTTCTTCGATAAAAATAACTCTAAACCATAAGCTTCGCCGGTTGCTCCATTTATTGGAATTTGAGTTAATGAATCCCCTTTTAATGGGATAGGCGTTGTCCAAGCAGATGGAAGTCTTGGATTTTTACCCGGGACTAATTGAGTATAATAATTTGAACCTATTACACTTTTTTGTGATATAAGGTTTGTAAACTCCTTATAATAACCTTCAAGCCTTACGCTCCATTCATTATTCAGCCATCGCTCTATTCCCAGCACGTAATGAATTGCTCTTTCTGCATCTAGTTCCCTTGTGTACTTCTTATTTAAATCATAAAGTATATTTTGATCAATTAATTTTTCATAGCCGGGAGATTGATAGTACAAACCCCACACAGCACGGATAGTTGTTAGATCATCCAAAGCATAAGAAAGAGAAATTCTCGGTGCCGCATAAGCTTTTTCAAGAATATTATAATAATCAAATCTCATCCCGGGCTGAAAATAAATTTTATCAAAAAGCTTAAAATTATTTTGAACATAAGCCCGGTAACGGTTATAATATTTAACATCAATCAGATCACTAAGTACTGCTCTGAATTGAGGATTAGCAGCAATTATTGCTTTAAGTTCCGGATCCAGATCAAATCTAAAATTAATTGCTGTTCGCATAAAATCCATTCCGGCACCGGCTTCAAAAACATTGTCTTTCCATAAATAAGTAAACTTATCATCGATTGCATATTTCCTAAAACCAAAGTCAGCTTTTAAATTGAAGTTTAAAAGATACGGCGACAACGTATCCGGAATTACATCTTTAAATTCATCACGGTTAAGTGAAGGGTCTAAAACTTTTGAATCAAAATTTGTATTGCCCTCATTTCTATACCACGAAACAACAAGTTTATTTAATACTTTTGTGTTTGGTGCATAATGCCATGCAAGTCCAAGTACGTCATTTTTAGTTAGGTTATAAACTCCAACACTGTCCGCAGTTTTTCTTTGATCAGGGCTTACAACATCAACTCCGTCTCTGGAAAAAATGCCTGTCATTAATAATTTATTTCCGCTAAACGGCCCAAAGGACAACTTGCCCTGGAAATCGTAGAAATGGGGAAAACTTACATTCTGATCTACAAGACCAGCATTTTTAACAAAAGGTTCAACAATTAAATCGTAGTATGTCCTCCGAGAATTTATCAGCCAGCTTCCGTCAATGTTAAATGGATTTTTTCCTTCAAGTACAACATTTGCATCGATGATAGAAGCGTTTACACTGCCAGCTAACGTTTTCTTTTTATTGCCCTCTCTATTTGTTACATCGAGAACAGCTGAAAGCCTATCGCCGTATTTCGCCGGGAATCCGCCCGTTATCAAATTCACATCCGAAACTGCATCCGGATTGAACATACTGATGACACCATACAATCTGTAGGGATTAAAAATTTCGATATCGTCCATAATAATTAAATTTTGATCCGGCCCGCTTCCTCGCACGATAAGCTGAGAAGAAAAATCATTAGGAGCCAGCACGCCCGGCAATGATTGAAGTGTTCGCAATACATCTTCACCAGCTCCAGGCAGAACTTTTGCACTTCGCGGATTTAAATCTATTAGGCTTGTTCTGGTATCACTTTGCTGCTGGTATTTGAATCCGGTGACTTTTACTTCATCGACTTCAATTGCTTTTTGTTTCAGTTCAACATCCAATTCGATTGTCTTGCCGTTATAAATTGTGATATTAAAAAATTTAGTTTCAAATCCGACGGAACTAAATCGAATTTGATAATTACCTACCGGTATGCTGCTAAAATTATAATTTCCTTTTTCGTCTGACACAGTTCCAATGGTTGTTCCCATTAGAAAAATATTAACAGATGGAATTGGAGAAGAGTCTTCGGTCACTTTCCCTTTTAATTTACCAGTTTGGGCAAAGGATAAATTTATTGTAAAAATTAAAAAAGCAAGAGTAAATATTTTCATTTAATGTATTTATCATTTTAATCGAGTTGTAGAAGTAATAAAAAATAATGGTAAAAATCATTCCATTAATTTTTCATAACGCCAAAATATTCTGTCTACTTTTGAATTAACATTATGCATATAAAATGGAATAGGGCCAACCCAGGGAATTGTTGCATTTACAAAACCCATTTCTTTCAAATCAGCTAAAGATTTTTTCAATAAAATTCCTCCAATTCCTCTCCCTCGCAATGATTCATCAGTTCCCATTGGCCCAAACCAGCCTGTTCCTTTATTATTAACTTCATGAGCACAGAATGCTTTAACTTCACCATTTACTTCAGTGATAAATAAAGTTATGGGTCGATTGTTAAAGGCTTCATTAACCTCAAAATGCCATCCAGGGAATTTATCATCAATCCATTTTAATATTCTTTCTTTTTCATTTCTTTCCGCTCTACGACAAATTATATTTTCCTTATATAACTCTGCTTCTTCTTTTGTTGTATCAAAACCAGTTGATAACAAGTCTACTTTGAGGTTTGATGTATCCTTAAATTTTTTAAATCCTTTTCTTTCAAAAAAACAAATGGCTTCTGTGTAAAATGGATCTATCCCAGGCATAAAATAATTTGGATAGGATTCATATACTCTAATTCTATTAACTTCATTTTGCACAAATTTATTTTCAATTTTGTTGTAAAGATCAGAAGCGATACCTTTTCTTCTTTCATTCGAATCCACACAAAGCAGTTTTATGTAACCGGTCTTCCCATCAACTCTTTCTCTAATTACTGCTTGTATAAACCCGATTGGGACTTGACTATCATTGAGCCTAATTAATGACATTTCTGGATCGAAATCATGATCATCAAATGTTTTTTCTTTTAAAAGAAAATCCGGCATAGTATCAAATTCCATATTTTGCCGGCAGAGCTTTGCAACCGGTTTTAATAACTCTTCTGAAAATTTTATTATCTGCATTTATTAAAATTAATTTAGATAGAAAGAGAAGAAATTTGAATAAAGCCCAATGGTGAATTCCTGGAACTCGCTGTTAGCAGTTCCTGGCTTAACATTATAACGGTAGCGAGTATATACGGTAAATGCGTTTAAAATTTTTATCCAACCAATTGAAAGTTCAGGGCTTATGCCGTTAAAGCCATTAAAATTGGTAAACCCGTTTATTCCGGGAGAAATATATTCAATTCCTTTAATAGGAATTAAATGCTTGTAGCCAATTCTAAAATAATTTTTTACAGGTGCATTGAAGATATGAGAATACTCTACCGAGAAATATCCCATGGGATAATTGTAACCACTGGAACGTAATGAGATAAGCGGGATTTCTTTTGTGAGACTAAAATAATTATCATCATGTCCAATCACATAAGTTGGAGAAGGTACGAGAAATACTGTGCCGGCGAATAAGCATAAATAAAGGAAATTTGATCCCCCTTCAATTTTAACTTCTTCAGGCATTTCAAATTCATATTTTTCACTTGTAAATTTATTTCCGCTTGAATCTTCAACAATGATTATAAAAGGAACAGATTTTTTTTTCACATTTAAATCGCTGACGTCAATTTGTATTTTATGATTATCACTTAATTCGGCAGAAACCGGGTAAGAGAAAGTATTATCAATTAACACAGTGGATTTGGCCGGAGCACTTGTAAAAAATGAAAGCATAAATTTATGCGGTACTTCAGGTGTAACATAAGAATCAATGAGATATACTTCGATGGAATCCGGTTCATCTTGAGCTTGCATCTGAAATTGAGCAAGAAAAAATAATATCAAAGCAGCAATTAGTATTCGGTTTAAACGCATCTCTATAAAAAATTGTTTGGAAATATTAAATTTTGATGTTTAATTTATAAAAAGTAAAACATTATTCATATTACTCAAGTCATGTGTGATATTTTTGAAATGAAATATTTTAACTATCCGATTTAAACTTAAATTTTTTACAAATTATATGACGACAATTAGAAAAAATGTTTTAGCTATTTCAGGAAGTACCAGAAAAAATTCTAACAATGAAGCAATATTAAATGCAATTGCCGAATTGTATAAGGACTTAATTGATGTACAGATTTTTGATGGAATAGAAAAGCTTCCACATTTCAACCCGGATATTGAAGACGAAAATTTAGATTCAAGTGTTGTAAATTTCCGTAAACAAATAGAGAAATCAGACGGAGTAATTATTTGCACTCCGGAATACGTTTTCAGTATACCCGGCTCATTAAAAAATGCAATCGAATGGACAGTTTCAACAGTAGTCTTTTCTGAAAAACCGATAGCACTTATTACTGCTGCAACTTCAGGGGATAAAGCTCACGAAGAGTTATACCTGGTGATGAAAACTTTATCCGCAAAAGTCAGCAATGATTCCCGGGTTCTAATTCAAGGGCCTAAAAAGAAAATTGATAGAAGCGGGAAAATTATTGATGAGAACACATTAAATGAAATAAAAGAAATGATGAACATTTTCATTGAATCGATGAATGATATTTAACTATTATTTTAATTGAGAATTTAATTTTGATAAATTTGCATATCACTAACTAAAATCCACAACTAAAAGGTAAACGCTATGAAAAAGATTTATGCTTTATTAATAATCTTTGCTTTCTTCAGTATGGTGTCTGCTCAAACTTTTACTTTGAAAAGTAATGATATCGGCGGGCAAGCAACAAACAAGCAGTTCTTTGATGGATTCGGCTGTCATGGTGAAAATATTTCACCACAATTGTCTTGGGAAAATGCACCGGAAGGGACAAAATATTTTGCTGTTACAATGTACGATCCTGATGCACCTACAGGCAGCGGCTGGTGGCATTGGGTCATATTTAATATTCCAGCAAAAGTAAGTGAATTAAAATCCAACGCGGGAGATGTATCAAAATCAATTGCACCTAAAGGTAGTGTGCAAAGCATGACTGATTTTGGCAAGCAAGGATACGGGGGGCCATGTCCGCCTCCAGGAGCACCTCATGAATATTTGATATCTGTTTATGCTTTGAAGGATAAAATTGCTCTTGATAAGAATGCTAATCCCGCAATGGTTGGATTTTATTTAAATCAGGCAATGATTGAGAAGGCTTCTATTGTTATGTATGCTAAGCAATAAGATTGATTAATGAATATTAATAATTTGAAATAAATCAAAATCGGGGTAATGATTAATTTATTACTCCGATTTTGTTATTTAATAGCCTGCTTAATATCTGCTATTAAATCTTCTATATCTTCAATTCCAACTGAGAATCTAACAAGGCTGTCAGTCAATCCCATAGCTTCTCTATCTTTTTTAGGAACTGATGCGTGAGTCATGCTTGCAGGATGACTAATTAAGCTTTCAACTCCGCCAAGACTTTCGCCCAAAGTAAAAATTTTCACATGCTTTAATAATTTTTTTGCTAGCTCGTCATCACCTAAATCACACGAAATCATTCCGCCAAAACCACGCATTTGTTTTTTTGCAAGCTCGTAATGCGGATGAGTTGGAAGTCCCGGATAATAAACTTTCTTCCCAATTTTTGAATCAACTAAAAAATTAGCAATCTCAATTGCATTTTTATTGTGACGTTCCATTCTAACTGCCAGCGTTTTTGTTGAACGAAGTATCAACCAGCAATCAAAAGGTGACGGAACACCCCCGGCAGCATTTTGAATGTAACGGAGTCTTTCATGAATTTTATCATCACTAGTTATGAGAATTCCACTGATAACATCGCTGTGCCCGTTTATATATTTTGTTTGACTATGAAGTACGATATCACAACCAAGTGTTAATGGATTCTGGAAATACGGGCTCATAAAAGTATTATCAACAATACTTATTAAATTATTTTTCTTACATATTTTTGCAGCACCTTCAAGATCAGTTAGATTCAACATTGGGTTTGTAGGAGTTTCAAGAAAAACCATTTTTGTATTCTGATTAATTGCTTTTTCAATGTTGGTCAAATCACTTGTATTAACCCATGAGAAATTTATTCCATAATCTTTCATAATTAATTCAAATAATCTATAAGTTCCGCCATAAACATTATGTGATACAATAACATGGTCACCAGCTTTAATTAAACCCATCAGTGCATGCGTCGCGGCTAAACCGGAAGCAAAAGCAATTCCGTGTTTCCCCTTTTCCAATACCGCAACATTTTTTTCAAGCGACTGGCGAGTTAAATTGTGAGTTCTTCCGTATTCATAACCTTTATGCTTTCCCAATTCTTCCTGTGCGTAAGTTGAGGTTTGGTAAATTGGAGTTATTACTGCCCCTGTAACAGGATCAGGAGCTTGTCCCGCGTGAATTGCATCTGTGGAAAATCCCATAAAAATTCCTTAATTACTTTTTAAACATTAGTGTATTCGATTACATCGTACCTGGTGATTATATCAACTATTCTTCCATACTCTGTCACAAGCACAGCTGGAGAATCACCAAGGTATTTTTTGATTGTAGGCAGTTCAGTACGTTCATCCAAAGTTGGGAAACTCGGTCCCATTATATCTTCAATTTTTGAGTCAAGAAGATCAGGATTGTCAAGCAATTTTGCCATTACTTTCGCTTCACGTAAGCTCCCGACCGATTCGCCGTTTTCCATCACAGGTAGTTGAGAAAATCCTTTTGATCCTAAAACCTCAACGGCAGTTTTAACTTTATCCTGTGCATTTAAATAAACGAGTTCAGAAGATTTGTTTGTCTTCTTTGCTTTGGAGATATCCTTTAGTGTTTTAATTTCATTTGGTAATAATCTTTTTTCTCTTAACCATTCTTCACTATGAAATTTACTCAAGTATCTCTCACCTGTATCGCAAACTACAAAAACAATTACTGCTTTTTCATCGAGTTCTTTTGCAATTTCTAGAGTTGCATAAAGATTTGTACCTGTACTGCCGCCGCAAAATATTCCTTCTTCTTTAGAAAGTACTCTTGCAAAATGGAATGAATCCATATCGCTAACATTTATAATTCTATCAATATATTTAAAGTGAACATTGCTTGGTAAGCAATCTTGTCCAATGCCTTCAACCAAATAAGGATTACCGTGAGAAAGTTTGCCTGTTTCTGTATATTCTTTAAATATAGAGCCGTAAGGGTCAGCACCGATAACCTGAACATTTTCATTCTGCTCTTTCAAATATCTTCCTACACCGCTAATTGTTCCACCGGTACCAATACCGGAAACGAAGTGTGTTATTTTACCTTCAGTATCTTCCCAAATTTCAGGTCCGGTGGTTTTATAATGTATCTCAGGATTTGCAGGGTTCGAATATTGATACATGAACAAAGAATTTGGAGTTTCCTTATGAATTTTTTTAGCAACAGTTATGTAATAATCGGGATGATCGTGATCGACAGCATTGGGAACAACAATAACATCACCGCCTAAAGATTTTAAATAATTTATTTTTTCATAGCTTACTTTATCCGTAACAACAAAGATACATTTGTAACCTTTAACCGCACAAGCCAGCGCTAATCCTATTCCCGTGTTCCCGCTTGTTGCTTCTATCACCGTTCCGCCGGGCTTAATTACACCGCGCTGCTCACCATCTTCAAGCATTGAAATCCCAATTCTATCTTTAACACTGCCCCCAGGATTTGCAGATTCAAGCTTTGCAAATATTTGCGGTTTTAAATCTTTATTGATGTGATTGAGTTTTACTAAAGGTGTTTTACCTATTCCATCTAAAATGCTGTTAAGATATTTCATTTAAAAACTTTCCATTTAGATTTTAAAATTAAAACCCCTGCTGATTTGTTAAAATTGATTTATTCGGAAATGAATGAGAGTAAATATAATTGCAATTAAGAGAAATTGAAACCTCTTAAAAATTCTTCAACCGACATTCTTTTTTTGCCTTCTAGCTGGAGTTCAAGAACTTTTAATGAATCTTTTCCGCAGCCTATGATTAATTCGCTTTTTGAGTGATTGATTTCAAACGGTTTTAACGCCGAAGTTTGAACGATTTCAGATTTAAAAATTTTTATCAATTTATCATTATATTCAAAATAAGATCCCGGATAGGGTGCAAGACCTCTTATTAAATTATGAATGTCTTTAGCAGAATTGTTCCAATCAATCTTTCCAGTCTCTTTACTTATTTTTGGAGCCGGAGTTGCTAGTTCGTTATTTTGAGCTTGCAACTGGAAGTTTCCAGCCTCAATCATTTTTACTGTTTCAAAAACTGCTTCTGCACCCAGTTCGCTTAATTTGTCATGAATGGTTCCAAGATTATCTTCATCAAGTATATCTAATTTTTTTTGAAGATAAATATTTCCAGTATCAACTTTTTCTTCAAGCTTAAATGTAGTAACGCCGGTTTCTTTTTCACCATTAATTATTGCCCAGTGAATTGGGGCAGCACCTCTGTATTTTGGTAATAACGATGCATGGAGATTAAAGGAACCTTTGATTGGAACAGTAAAAACTTCTTTAGGGAGAATTCGAAAAGCAACTACTACAAAAAGATCAGCGTTATATTTTTTTAAATCATTAATGAAATTTTCATCTTTTAATTTTTCCGGTTGAAGAATTGGAAGATTTTTTTCTAATGCAATCTCTTTTATTGGAGTAAAACTAACTTTTTGACCACGGCCTCTTTCTTTATCAGGTGCCGTTACAACTGCTGCAACTTCATAATTTTTAAACAAGATTTTCAAAGAAGGAACCGCGAAATCCGGTGTGCCCATGAATATAATTTTCATTTTTGACTTTTATAAAAGCTGATAATCAGCATGTTCTGTGATTGGGTAATCGACGGCAATAGTTCGTTTCTTAATTTTAATTAATTCGCTATTCATTTTTTTCCTTGTCCTATCATCAATCTTATCAATAAACAAAACCCCTTGAAGATGATCAAATTCATGTTGCATAACCCTGGAAAGTAAGTCGTTTGTTTCAATTTCATGTTCAATAAGATCGGCATCCTGAAATTTTATTCTTATAGTTTCGGGCCTTTCAACTTCTGCTTTTATATCAGGAATACTTAAGCAGCCTTCCTCTATAAAAACTTTTTCAGGCGAATAATAAACAATCTCGGGATTTATCAATGCGGTAGGCCTGTGATCTTCGTATCCTTCCACGGGAGAAATATCAATAACAAATATAGATTTATCAACACCAACTTGATTAGCAGCCAAACCTATTCCGCTTGCGTTTTTCATAGTGTCAAACATATTCTTAATAAGCTCTATTGTTTTAAAATCAACTTCTTTAACTTTATCAACTTTTTTTCTTAAGATCTTATCACCGTATATAGTTATTGGTAATAAAGACATCACGATACCTTTGAAATTATTTCTTTAAATTTTAAACTATCTAATACGTAAGATAATTAATTAGAAAAGAAGATAAAAGGAAGAATGTATAAGTGAATATTGAAAACCAATCGGGATAACAACTCTGAATATATTTCTGAAAGATTTTGCCTATTTTATTAACATCATTTTTTTAGATGAAACAAATTCGTCCGCTCTGATCGTATAAATATAAATGCCTGATGGAACTTGTAGCCCGGAATTGTTTCTTCCATTCCAGCTTACTGTATATGAGCCAGATGCAAAATCTGCATTAACCAACTCTGCAACTTCTCTTCCCAATATATCAAACACTTTTATTTGTACATATCCTGAATGTGGAAGTGAAAACTTAATGTCGGTTGTAGGATTAAATGGATTAGGATAATTTTGATAGAGATTATATTCAGTTGGAAGTTCATTTCTATCATCAACTGCTACAACTTTTTCTGTTCTAAATCCAAATGCAGCAGGCCATCTGCTTGAGCCATATTGATTTTGAGCTGAGACTCGCCAGAAATATATTGTGTATGATTCCAGATCAGTCAAACTTATTGATGTATCTGTTATACCTGAAGAATCTAGTAAAGTTGTCTGATCATTAAATGTTAAATTATTTAGAGTATATTGAAATCTATATGATTCCGCAGTTGGGGATTTCGCCCAGGTTAAAGTGGGATTCGCCGATACATCCAAAGTTGCATGCAGGGGATCAAGCAGAACGGGAGCAACCGGGAAACCAGTTGTAAAACTACTTACTGATGAGAAATCACTTTCGCCGGCTATATTAAATGATTTAACTCTCCAATAATATTTTGTTTGACCTTGCATTCCGGCAATTAACTGAACTGTATCAATTAAGCTTTTAGAATCAAATAAAATATCTCCGCTAAAGGTTGAATCATTACTTACTTGCAATTGATAACTTGACGCTCTGGTTGCATACATCCATCTGAGGTCAATGGTATCTTTAATGTTAATATCATTGTTAAATGGATTGGCTAAAACTGGAATAGATGGAGAAGTAATTTGTACCACATTACTGGGACTGCTTTCATTATAATTTCTATCCAATGACGTTACTGAAAAATAATATGGAGCTGATAAACTTTTCGAGGAGGGAAAACTTTCTTTACTACCTTCAACGTTATAAATATTTTCCGCATTGTCATAATCACTTTGTTGAGGAGCTGGAGTATTAAAATGATAAACAACATATCTGCTTGCAGAGTCACCATCACTTGCAGTCACCGGTAAATCCCATGTTAATCCTGAACGTCCCGTAGAACCAATTTTTCCAAATGCTAAATTTAGCGGTGGGTTTGGACTAATAGTGTCCTTCCAATTCATTGTTGGTATAAGTGCCGGATGAT
>CAZRMA010000026.1:12130-18300 GCA_964600655.1 uncultured Ignavibacteriaceae bacterium | reverse complement strand
GTATCTGTTAGTACTATTCAGGATGCAGTTCAAGATGCATTGGGTAAGATTGGTAACTACAGCCAAAGACTTGATGTGAAAGATAGTTATTTGACTAGTGCTATTACTAACGCTTCAGCAAGCATTAGCCGATTATTTGATGCGGACATGGCTATGGAGCAATTGAATGCAACCAAAGGCCAAATTGGTCAGCAAATTGCAACGGCAATGTTAGCTCAAACAAATGCTAATCCACAAAATTTACTTTCACTCTTTAGATAAGATTTATTCTTTAGTAGTCCCCCGGTTTAGCCGGGGGAATTTTTTTTCAATTATCTTAAAGTAGGAATAAAATGTACAACACAGCTTTTGCCAACAATAAACGCAGCCGGACAAACAGCTACCTGGTTAAAGAAATTTTAGAAGCAACTCCTCAACAACTGCTTATTAAGCTTTATGATTTTGCTGTTGTCAATTGTCAGAAACACCATCTTGCGAAAACTACAAAAGCAATTCAGGAATTAATTAACTCTTTGAGATTTGACGATGAAAATGCCAGGCCGATTTCGGTAGGGCTTTTAAGACTTTACCAATTTTGTCAGGAGCAAATGCGCCAAAAGAATTATGATATTGTTTTAAAAATTCTAGCTGATTTGAGAGAAACCTGGATACAAGCATTTAAAGAGATGTAAAATGGCAGATATTTTATCTACTTCGTATATAACGTCTTTAGTTAATAGCTATATTCAATCTGAAACAACAAAGTCAATTACTCCTTTATTAACTAAAAAAACAAAATATTCAAATCTTTCTTCGGCTTATGGATCTCTTTCCACAAAACTTGATTCTTTTAAAACTTTTCTTTCAGATTTCAAACTAACCGGCACTTCTTCTGCATTTGCTTCAAAACTTGCCAGTTCAACAGATAGTAACTTTATTTCTGCTACGGCAGATTCAACCGCAGCTGCAGGCATCTACAATTTCCGGGTAAGTCAACTTGCAAAAAGTGACACTCTTATTTCTTCTGATTTTACTTCGGCAGACAGTAATGCAATTACTGGAACCCATAGTTTTGTAATTAAAACTGGCGACGGGGAAGGCGGGGAATTTTCGGGTACAGTCAATGTCGATTTCTCAGCAGGTGAAACAAACAAAACAGCAATGGAAAAGATTCGTAATGCCATAAATGCAGATAAAGCAGTTGTCAATTCGGATACAAAACAAGCAAGTGCATCATACTCAGGTGGAACAGCAACATTTAAAATTAATTTAAATGGTACAGAAACAGAAATTACTGTTGATGGCGGAGGAACCTATGAGGAGCTAATTGACGAAGTAGTTGGAAAGATTTCAGATAGTGTAGATGGTGTTATAGCTGAAAAAGTTATAGATTCTCCGAACCCAGGTGATGTAAGTTTGAAACTTACAGTTTCCGATTCGTCGAAATATATATCAATTTCAAATATAAGCGGGTTTGATTTAGTTAGCGATTTAAATATTGCTGTTGATAAAGAAAAAGGAGCTGCCGGTTTAGTTAATGCTTCAGTATTTTCGGCAGATACATCCACCTCTCAACTCTCCTTAACAGCAAAACAAACCGGTCTAGATTTTAGAATAAAAGAAATTTCAGATAATTCCGGGTCAGCCGCTTTAAGTTCAATTGGATTAAACATCGGTACATCAAGGACGGCATTCGATCAGAATCAATCTCCTGATATAGCAGGGTTTTTGTACTCGGATATTTCTTCTAATAATAATCTTCTAAATTCCAAAATAAGTTTTAACGGGTTACAAGTTCAAAGAAACTCAAATAATATAAACGATTTAGTTGACGGAGTCACTTTCAATTTAAAAAATATATCAAAGACAGATGATCCGGATATAAATATAAACGTCAACACTGATGTAGATTCAATAAAATCTAAAATCCAGAGTTTTATAACCAAGTTTAATGATGCGTATACTAATATTAAAAATCAAAGTACAACAGTTTCAGGAACGCGCGGCTTATTTATGGGGAATTCAAATACCAGTTCAATTATGAATATTATGAGAGACGCTACTCTTTCACCAGTTAGTGGAATTACTTCAGGTGATTTGTCCTCATTAAATCAGATTGGTATTAGTTTTAATCCTTCTACTGGTTTAAGTATATCAGATGATGCTGAATTGACGGCAAAGCTGCAAGAAAATACAAGCCAGGTTGAAGCAATTTTTAACTCTACAAATGGTATTGCAAACGTTCTATATAATAAACTAGATCCTTATACAGGGAGTGATGGATATTTATCAAACTCTGTTCATACTTATGATAATAATGCCCAATATTTTGATGATAGAGTTACTGCAGCACAAAAAAGGCTGAACAGCGGTGCCGAGGTTTTACGTAGCAAATATGAACAATTACAAGCTCAATTGGCAGATCTAATGAACACTCAATCATTTATAACTTCTCTGTTTGGATAATAATTTTGCAAAAAACTTTTAGTCATATTAAATTAAACATTGTAAAATCTTTAAATATTTTAGATTTTATTTCTGAAGATAATTTTAATATTGAGTTCCCTAAGGCGGTCAAATATATAAGTGAAGCGGGAAAAATAAAAAATGAATTTCAAGTAAGTTGTTTGCCAAGTGAATTGCCGGAATTTGAAAAAAAATTATATTCTCTAACTAAACAATTAAAAGAAAAATTCGATAATATTATTGCAGGAAAACAACAAAGAATTTTTGAAATTGCTAAAGAATTAAAAGAGCTAAATAATAAAAAGAAATTAGTTAATTATAACAGGTAAACTCATGGATATCAAAAAAGTTTCTGGAAATCAATATTTTTCAAATGAAATATTAAAAAATATAGAAAAAGCAGTAAAGGATGCTCCTACAGGGACAAAACAAGATAAGCTGCAAATTTCTAAAGAAGCAAAAGTGATGAATGAAAAGGTTGAGGCTTCCAAATTAGATGTTATTAAGCAAAAATTAGCTCAAAAATTTTATGATTCCGATGAGGTTTTATCAAAGGTTTCTGACAAAATCCTAAACGAATTAAATAAAAAATAATACAAACCCATTAGTTTATTTTTTATTTCTTTCTTCAATTGTTGATACTTATCACACATTTATTATAAATTGCGACTACAAATTTAAATGTTAACTTATTAAAAGTTTAGTCGCAATGTTCTATGAATTTTATAAAGAAAAATTATTACTGATTGGAAATCTCACACCAAATTTAATTCACGATATAAGAAATTCCCTTTCTGTTTTAAAACTGAACTACTACTACTTAAATTTAAAAGAAAAATCTATTCCCGCTGAAATCGCATCTTCTTTGAATGATTGTTCCGAAGCAATTAGCAGGCTGGAAAAAAAACTTGATCATTTCTCACTTCTTACTTCTAATAATGAATCTTCTTTAGAGGTTTGCTCTTTAAATACTTTAATCTCTGCGGCCATAGATTTGCTGAAGGGTAAAGCAAAACGAAATAATATCTCTTTTGAAGATATTTCCGCCGCAAACGTTCCTACTTTAAAAATGAATAAATCGAAAGTTTCAGTATCCGTAATAGGTATTTTAAATTCATTAATTGATATTGGCTTTTTAAATCAAAAAATATTATTAAATACGTTTGAGGTTGGTTCACAAAATCTGTGTGTTGAAATAGAAAAACAAATAAAGAATGAATCAGATGTCCCGGTTGAGAATGCAAACGCTGGGGATAATTTTATGAATGAAATAAAAGAACTTAACGAGTTCTTAAAGGTTGATCGAATAAAAATTATTTTTATAGGCAACATATCTGGAGATTGTAAAATAACTTTCTTATTCACTAAATAATAGATTGGCGAAGCGTGAAATTTAAAATTTTAATTATTGATGATGATGATTTAATTTGTCTTTCTCTTAAGAAAGTTTTAATAAATCTCGAATACACAGTTGAAACTTGTATGGACGGGGGAGCTGCATTAGAATCAGTTGAACACTTTCAGCCTGATATTATTTTATTAGATATATATTTAAATGAATATAACGGACTTGATATTTTAAAAGAAATTAAAAATAAATTTCATGACATTCCTGTAATTATGATTACAGGCTATTCAGATGTGAACATCGCTGTCTCGGCTATTAAATCAGGAGCTTATGATTTTCTATTAAAGCCTCTGGAAATTGATCAGTTGAAACTTGTGCTTGAACGTGCAACAAAAAATCTTTCTTTGAGACTAGAAGTAGAAAAATTGAATACTCTATTTAAAGATGATGAAATTACGCGGGAGTTTTTTGGGAAAAGTAAAAAGATTCAGAAGCTTGTCAATTCAGTAGAAAAATTGGCAGCAAGTCCGGACACTACAATTTTAATTGAAGGTGAAAGCGGCGTTGGAAAAGAAGGTTTTGCAAAATATATTCACCAGCATAGCCCTCACAAAAATGGAAACTTTGTTCAGATAAATTGTTCAGCAATTCCTAAGGAACTTGCAGAAAGCGAGTTATTCGGATATGAGAAAGGCGCATTTACAGGGGCAGCACAAAAAACTAAACTAGGAAAATTTGAGCTTGCTAGCGGAGGAACGATTCTGTTAGATGAAATTGGAGAATTATCATTAGACCTTCAGGTTAAACTATTAAGAGTTCTTCAGGAAAGAAAATTTTATAGAGTTGGTGGTGAAAAAGAAGTTAACGTAAATGTTAGAGTTATTGCAGCAACTAATAAAAATTTAGAGGAAGAAGTCGGCAAAAGCAATTTTAGGGAAGATCTTTATTACCGTTTGAATGTGGCAAAAATACATGTTCCATCTTTAAGAGAAAGAAAAGAGGATATACCTGTTCTTGTCTATACCTTTCTAAATGAATTTTCAAGCAAGTTCGGAAAACAAATAACAAGTGTTGACCATGAAACTCTGGAAATTCTGGAATCTTATAGCTGGAAGGGAAATATTCGTGAACTTAAAAACGTAATTGAGCGAGCAACATTATTAATGGATGAAAACGAATTGAAAAAACATCATTTAAGCTTCCTAACCGAATCGATGAAATCAAATAAACAAAATGAGGATGAGTTTGTGCTCAAAATTCCTCAAACCGGAATTAAAATTGACGTGGTGCTGCGTTCATTGATTCAAAAAACCTTAAAAATTACAAACGGCAACCAGGTAAAAGCAGCTAAAATACTCGGACTATCCAGATCTAAGTTAAGGTATAGAATGGAACAACTGGGAATTGAAGTTACGAAAAGTATAAATTAATTTATTCTTGGAATTTGATACGATATTAATTTTTCTAAAATATTGACTTAAATAATTATAATACCTTTATAGCTTTTCAAATTATTCATTCTGTTATAATTGAAAAAATAATCCATTTTGAATGCAAATTTGTTTCTCAATTTTTTGCTTTCCATGCCCAGCCTAAATTATTTTATTAATTTAATTCGTTAAGTACAGCCGCAATAGTCCTTTCTCTTCAATATTGAAAACGCATATTTTCTTAATAAATTAAAATTATAATAAATATCAAACAATTATCTACACTCTTTTTTCCTAAAACTTTATAAACAATATCATATTACGATCGATAATAAAGAAGGTTAGTATTATTTGAATTAAAGATTTAGAAAGTGAAAAGGTGTTTCAAATCCTGAAGTTAAAAGCCAATTAAAGTTGAAGGTATGAGCAATGTATCTCATGAAAGTACCTCGCTGTATAGCAGAAATCGCTAAATCTGCAGAAGGCTTAAATAAGCTAACTGATAATCTTGGAGTGATTATAAAGAAATTTATACTAGAAAATTAAAACGAGAATTTTCGAACACCTACAACCGGCAAAGTTGTTGAATTATTTTCATAGGTATTTTTCGGCCACTATTTTGTAATTAATTGCTAAAAATAAGAAAAATAGAAAGCATTTAATATTAACTTTTTGATAATTATTCCGATTATATATTGAATTAAATTAATCTTGGAGTGTGGAATGAATTCTTCAGTAAAAGCTATTAAAATGAAGTCAGTTAAATTATATTTTTTGTTTTTAGCTATCCTTGTATCATCACTATTTACTTCACAATTTACGTATGCTGGCGGTGGGCCGAGTGAGGAAGCATATCTTGCTTTTTCTGAGGTTATGCCTGAACCAATTGATGGATATCCAGCGATGTATAAAAAAATAGAATACCCAGAAATGGCTAAAAAAGCTGG
>CAZRMA010000026.1:0-12030 GCA_964600655.1 uncultured Ignavibacteriaceae bacterium | reverse complement strand
AAAACTGAAATTCGTAAGAAAAATTCAAGCAGGATTTTTTATTCTTGGTTTGTTAGGAGCTTTTATAATTTGCCTTTCTTACTTTCAAGTAAATAAAATGGTGACTGTTAAAGATAATATTTTTCATGATTACATTGAGCCTCAAAAATGCATAAAAGCAATCTCATCAGGTTTTCAAGAGACTCAATATATTATGATGCAGTTTTCCATGCCTGTTTTCGCTACAAAATTTCAGGAGAATGCAAAAGATTATGCCGGCTTAAAAAAACAGATGCAGGAGCAAATTGACTCTCTAAAAAAATTTCAAAGTGATTTCCAGATTAGTTCGGAAATAAATTCCATCGATTCACTATGGACTCAATACAAATCTTTTGTAGCTGATGCTATTCTAAGTGCTTCAGCAACTCATAACTATGATATGGCTGCTGATGTTGCAACTACCGATGGAGAAGCTTTTGGGGTTCAATTATCTCGCTCTCTTACAGGCTTAAAACAAAAATTTGAGGAAAATGCGGATAGATTAAATACCGAAATAGAGTCAGATGTAAAGTATATGATAATGATTTCAATAATTGGAGCAATCTTAGGTACTAGCGTTGCTTGCTTTTTTATTTTTTATTTAGCTCCAGCAATAACAAAACCAATTAACAAACTAAAACTGATTGTAAACGAATTTTCATTGGGTAACTTTGAAGTTGAAATTGAAAATAATTCACGGGACGAAATTGGTGAACTTACTTCAATGTTTGTTAAACTCCAGAATGCTCAGCGTGAAAAAATAAATGCTGCCGAACAAATTGCCATAGGGAATATTCAGGAAGTTATTCCCGCTTCTCAAAAAGATTCCCTGGCGATTTCATTCAACAAGGAAGTGGAAACTATCAACGCAATTTTAACGGAAGCTCAAATTCTCATTCAAGCAAATCAAAAAGGTGATTTAGAGCTTCGTGGGGACACATCTAAGTACTCAGGAGTTTGGGGTGAGCTTATCGGAGGATTTAATGCCGCGTTAGATGCCGTAGTTGTCCCATTAAATGAATCATCTGAAGTTCTTTCTGTTATGGCTAAAGGCGATTTTACGACGAAAATTAAAGGTGATTATCAGGGTTATTATCAGATAATCAAAAATAATATTAATAAAGTTATAGATTCTATGAATTCCGCCCTACTCAAAGTTTCAGAAAGTGCTTCCGCTGTTGCTAGTTCATCTACTCAGATTTCAGCAAGTTCAGAAGAAATGGCTGCTGGGGCACAGGAACAAACTGCTCAAGCTTCTGAAGTTGCTCAAGCTGTTGAACAAATGACATACACAATATTAGAAAACACTAAAAATGCTTCACTTGCGGCCAGCACAGCAAAAAATGCTGGTGTAAAAGCAAAAGAAGGTGGTGATGTAGTAGAAGATACTATTAAAGGAATGTTTAGAATTTCAGAAGTTGTTCAAAAAGCTGCAAACACTGTACAAGCATTGGGAAAAAGCAGTGATCAAATTGGAGAAATAATACAGGTAATTGAAGATATTGCTGATCAAACCAACCTACTTGCTTTAAATGCTGCCATTGAGGCAGCAAGAGCCGGCGAACAGGGTAGAGGGTTTTCTGTAGTTGCAGATGAAGTTAGGAAGTTAGCTGAAAAAACGACTAAAGCAACTAAAGAGATATCCGGTATGATTCAGAAAATTCAGCAGGATTCAGAAGAAGCAGTTTATTCGATAAAAGATGGAACGACGGAAGTAGAAAATGGAAAGGTTCTTGCAAATAAGGCCGGAGATGTGCTAAAAGAAATAATTTCAAATGCCGAAAAAGTTACATCAGTTTCAATGCAAGTTGCCGATGCCAGTGAAGTGCAGGCAAGTGCAGCTGAGCAGATTACAAGGCACATTGAATCAATAAGCAATGTGACGAAAGAAACGGCCTCCGGAATCCATCAAATTGCTAGCAGTTCTGAAGACCTTAGTAGATTAACTGTAAATCTGCAAGAATTAATAAATAATTTTAAAATTTTAAATTCACACAGTAGCTTTGGCGTTAGAGCTAATGGTAAGATATTAGAAATTAATTAAAAGTAATCTAAATGGAAAAATCAACAATTGAAAATTCAGAAGAACTTCAGTTAGTAAGTTTTAGAATTGGCAATGAGGAATATGGTGTTGACATAATTAAAGTTCAGGAAATAAACCGGATGTCTCAAATAACTAAAGTGCCGAATACAGAAGATTATATTGAAGGTGTTATGAACTTAAGGGGCAGAGTAATACCTATTGTTGATTTAAGGGTTAGGCTTGGTCTTGAAAAAAAGGAAGCTGACAAAAACACTAGAGTTATTTTTGTGGATCTTGAAAATAAAACAGTTGGATTTATAGTAGACGCCGTCAATAAAGTTCTTAGAATCCCTGCAAGTATTATTGAGGCTCCGCCCGAAATGATTGGTGGCGCTAATAAGGAATTCATTAAAGCTGTTGGCAAACTTGAAGATACTTTGCTTATACTTTTAGACTTGAATAAAATAATGGGATTGGATGAGGCTGTTGCTATAAATGAAATTGTTACAAATTAAAATTAGAAATATCGAATTTGTACAATTTGTTGTTCTATGAATTTAAATAATCCTTGAAGTAATTCCTTCCTGTAATAATTGTCTGAATATTTAACTAATCTACAGTTATAAAAAATCATTGACATTTTAAAATCATTACAAACATTGAGCATATTGTCAACTTTTAAATTTACGATACGATTATGTATTAACTGGTTACTTAATGTATCACATATTTATCAACTGATTATAATTTATTCTTGAAAAAAAAATATAATACATTCATCTTTTTTAAACCGCAGAACAACTCGTTTTAAATATTGATGAGGTTTTGAAGTTTTTGTGATTCGAATAATTGTAATAAATATTTCTACTGATGTCGTTGGAATAAAAGAATCGTGAGTTTTCCTGATATTAAAATATTCAATGAAACTAAATTTGCAATGATTTTAAAAACCTAATTGTGGCTGTATTGTTACAGATGAATAATATTATGCAGTTCACTCTTTATATTCCTAAAATATTGAAAGAAAAATAACGGCATTTAATTTGAAAATTGAAGTAACTGTGAATTATTTCGATAATATAATTGGGTAAGAAAACTGGTTTAATTAGAACTGGCAGAAGTCAAGACATAATATGGAGAAAGATGATTAATTACGATAATTCTGAAACTGAAGAAAACCAATGTGCTGTAAGCGGTTTTGGCATGACACCAATAGGAGGAATCACATTAGACAAAGCAATTTTTGAAAGTTGGAGAAAATATATTTACGAAATATGCGGAATATATTTCCAGGATAATAAAAAGTATTTATTGGAAAGCAGACTTCAAAAGCGTATTAAACATCTTAATTTATCATCTTATGAGGCTTATCTGGATTATCTGAAATATAATCCTTCGGGTTCGTTTGAAAGAAAACATCTATTTAATGCGATAACAATAAATGAAACATTTTTTTTCAG
Source organism: uncultured Ignavibacteriaceae bacterium (assembly GCA_964600655.1). Taxonomy (GTDB): domain Bacteria; phylum Bacteroidota; class Ignavibacteria; order Ignavibacteriales; family Ignavibacteriaceae; genus CAVSWT01. The sequence continues at coordinate 8,529 of CAZRMA010000026.1, read as the reverse complement.
GAATCAGCAACAATTCAGTGCAATTACAGATTATGTTTTACCGGAAATTATAAATGAAAAAATTAAGACAAAACAAAAAAAGGTTAAAATTTGGAGTGCAGCTTCTTCAACAGGTGATGAAGCTTATTCTTTAGCGATATTGATTAATGAATTGTTTTCTGCAAAATATCCCACTCTTTCTTTTGAAATTCTAGGAACAGACATTGATGATAAGGTAATTGAAACGGCTAAAAACGGTGTTTATACAGAATATTCTATAAGAAATACACCGACAAAGTATTTAACTAAATATTTTACTAAAGAAGAAGGTCAATATTATCTGATAAATTCCAAAATTAAAGATATGGTCAAATTTAAAAGCTTAAATCTTTACGATGAAGTTGGTATGAGTGCAATGACCAATTACGACTTAATAATTTGTGCAAATGTACTGATATATTTTGACTCTGAATCGAAAAAGAAAGTTTTAGACAGTTTGTATAATTCGCTTTCAAATATTGGTTTTCTGTTTATTGGATACTCCGAATCGTTAATGAATATGACTCAAAAATTCAAAAGCGTAAACTTCCCAAAAGCTATGGCATATAAAAAGAAATATGAAATAAATAATTTATTTGAGGAAAACAAAAAATGAGTGATCTTAAGTTTCTTGTAGTTGATGATTCTGTAACCATGCGGAGAATCGTAATTAATTCTTTAAAAAATCTTGGACATCAGGATTTTATTGAGGCTACTGATGGTAGAGACGCTCTGGAAAAACTTGGAGCAGATAATTCAATAAATTTTGTTATTACCGATTGGAATATGCCCAATGTTTCAGGCCTGGAGTTGACAAAAGCTATCAGAAATCATGATAATTTAAATTCATTACCCATCTTAATGGTTACCACACGTGGCGTAAAGGATGATATCATAGAAGCCCTAAATGCAAGAGTGAATAATTATGTTGTTAAGCCATTCACTCCACAAATTCTGAAAGAAAAGATTGAACAAATATTAGCGACAGCATAAGAGGAGTTACATGAATAAAATTAATGTGAATGTCTTGTATTCTAAGCTTGACAGTCTAAATATAGTTTTTGAGGATGCTCAAAGGCTTTTCCCCATTATTCACAATCTGATTGAATTTATGCGGGATACAATCCCAATGTTGGAGAACATCAATAAGTCTGTCTTCGAGAGCACTTATAAAATACCGCGCGCTACAAATCAAATAAACGATGTTACAAGTGCTACTGAGATGGCTACAACAGAAATTTTAGATATTGTTGATATTATTACAAGTGATATTTGTTCACTGGAAATTTCAACTGGTCAGCTTTTAGTCGATGAGCATAAAAGAGTTTCAATTTTAACCAAAATAAAATCATTAGCTAAAGAAAATAAGGAAATTCAGAATTTATTTAATGAATTTGATCAATTAGAAGTAAAAGAGAATTCATTGACTGAATTATTTGAGTCATCAAAGAAAATTAGAGAAAATGTCCACAATATTACTCTTTCATTACAGGTTCAAGATATTACCACCCAGCAGCTTGCAGCTGTCAATCATCTCATAGAATCAGTTCAAAATAAACTGGCATCAATAATAGTCCATTTTGAAGGTGCTACAAATATAGAAAACAGAAATGATTTTGAATTTCCGGAAGAATCCCATTTTAATCCGGATGCAGCTTATACTAAATCTAAAGACAATCAAAAATTAGTGGATGACCTTATTAATGTAGGAAATAAATCAGCATCACAGGATGAAATTGATAAGTTGTTTTTAAAATGAGCGATATAACACAAAATCCCATCTTGAACGATCCCGATATGAAAGAGATCGTTGAAAGTTTTCTTATTGAATCTAAAGAAATTCTAGAAAGTTTGGATGTTGATATCATTGAAATGGAAAAAAGGCCGGATGATACCGAACTTTTAAATCAGGTTTTCCGTTCTTTTCATACCATTAAAGGATCTGCAGGATTTCTTTCACTCAATAAACTAACTGCAATTACACATAAAGGCGAAGATCTTTTAAATAAGCTTAGGAAAAAAGAAGTAGCACTTAATAATGAGATAATGGAAGCTATTTTAATTGCTTTTGATAAATTAAAAGAGCTTATTTTTTGTATAGAAGCTAACCACAATGAAGATGTGGAAATTGAACAAGCGCACAATCAACTAGCATCTGTTATAGAAAAAATTGAAAAAGGTTTCACGTCTTCTTCGGGTCCGATGTCTAAAAAACCTTCTACGTCGGCTTCAAAAATCACAGCAGAACCTAAGAAAGTTACTAAATCAAAAAAGACTGCTTCTAAAAAAACTCCAGCAAAAAAGATTGAAAAAAACTTAAAGGCAAATTCTCCATCAATAATAAAAGAAAACATTAAAAAAGAAACATTAACCCCAGTCGGCAGTAATGAGAAAAGTGAATTAAATAAGAAAGATGAACATCAACAAATCCAAAATAGATCTTTAGACCCTAATATGACAAAGAAGGATTCTACAATCCGGGTTGATATTGAGAGATTGGATGAGTTATTAAATATAGCTTCCGAACTTGTTCTTGGCAGAAACAGATTAACTCAAATTAATTCTGATTTCATGTTAAAGTTTGAAGGTACTGACCACACTCGAGATTTATCGGAAGTTGTTAAGCTTATTGACCACATGACCAATGAACTGCAATCGATTGTAATGAAAACCAGAATGGTTAAAATAGGAAAAGTTTTTAACCGTTTCCCGCGATTGGTTAGAGATATTTCAAGAGATTCAAACAAAAACGTAGAATTAATTATTGAAGGTGAAGAAACCGAATTAGATAAATCTTTAATAGAAGAGATAAATGATCCATTAGTACATTTAATTAGAAATTCTATTGACCATGGAATCGAAAAGCCGGAAGATCGTGTTCAGGCAGGAAAGTATCCAGTTGGAACTATAAAGCTTTCTGCCGATCACGAAGGGAATAACATAAGCATAGTTATTGAAGATGACGGTAAAGGAATTGATCCAGAAGTCATAAAAGAAAAAGCAATTTCTAAAGGACTAATTTCGATAGATAAAGCTAGAGAATTAACCAAGCAGGAAATTTTTAATTTAATTTTTCTCCCCGGATTTTCCACTGCGGAAGTTGTAACCAATATCTCAGGGCGTGGTGTGGGAATGGATGTAGTTAGAACTAATGTAACCAAACTTAGAGGATTTATAAATATAGAATCCGAAAAAGGAATTGGAACAAAAATAATAATTAAACTACCACTTACTTTAGCAATCATTTTAGGAATGATTGTTAAAGTAAAGAACGAATCACTCGTTATACCACTTAGTAGTGTCATCGAAACTGTTAGAGTTCATTCAGATAATGTCAATTCAATAAATGGTCATGAGGTTATTAGGTTAAGAGATAATGTTATTCCTGTAGTTGATATCAATGACTTGCTTTACAAACAAAGAGATAAAGTAGTAGATAGGGTTTGGCAGTATATTGTTGTGGTTGGTATTGCAGAGAAAAGATTTGGAATTAAAGTCGATAAATTAATTGGCCAGAAAGAAGTTGTAATAAAATCTTTGGGAAATTATTTAGGAGTTATTAAAGGCATTGCAGGTTCAACCATATTGGGAGACGGTACAGTAGTAATGATTTTGGACATAGCCGAATTACTAACAAAGTATACAAAAGAAAATGCAAAATAAAACTAAAGTTGTAGTTGTTGATGATTCTGCAACAATGCGAAAACTTATTACCATTGCCTTAAATGAAGCAAACGATTTTGACGTTGTTGCTACCGCGAAAGACGGCGGAGAGGCTTTTGAGATGGTAAAAAATTTCCATCCTGATTTGGTTACCATGGATGTCCAAATGCCCAATATTGACGGTGTTGAAGCGTTAAAAAGAATAATGAAAGAATGCCCGGTTCCGGTTGTTATGCTTAGTGTTTTAACTACTGAAGGCGCAGATGCCACAATTAAAGCTTTAGAATACGGTGCAATTGATTTCATTCCTAAAGATCCCTCATTATGGGGTGAGATCACTTCATTTAAAGAGGGATTAGTTAAAAAACTTCGTGAAATAGTTAAAGAGAATAATTTGACAAATAGGGTTGGGAAAATTAAATTAACTACCTCAACCGTCAATCATGTTACAAAAACAGCTGTTAAAAAAGTAATTACTGGTATGACATTTAAAGCAATTGGAATCGGAATTTCAACAGGCGGTCCAATGGCGCTTCAAAAAGTGCTGCCAAATCTTTCAGAATATATTGATTGCCCAATATTTATTGTCCAGCATATGCCTCCTAAATTTACAAAGTCTCTTGCAGATAGATTAAACGGAATATGTAAGCTGGAGGTAAAAGAAGCTGAACACAATGAAACAGCTAAAAATGGCGTTATTTATATTGCCCCGGGTGGCAAACATTTAACTGTAATTGGACACACGGGCCAAACTAAAATACAAATTACCGAAGAACCCACTAACACTTTGCATAAGCCATCTGTAAACATCATGATGCTTTCTTTAATTGAAATTTATGGTAAAAATTTATTAAGTGTAATTATGACAGGAATGGGTAAGGATGGATTTGACGGCGTAAAAGCATTAAAAAAATTAGGCGGATATTGTATCACTCAGGATGAGGCATCTTGTGTAGTTTATGGTATGCCCAAAGCAGTATCTGAGGCAGGTTTGTCAGATGCTGAAGTACCTTTAGAAAAAATTCCAGAATTAATAAACAAATTGGTGAAACATGAGCAATATATATGAAGAGACAATCTTAAACGAATTCACGGCTAAAAAACAAAAAAACAGTGTAATTAAAAAAGCAGATATTTCTTTAAGTGGAAAAACTAAGATAAATGTGGAAGAGGATGAGCATAGCGGAGTCAAAATCATTCTTAAAAAAGATGAAAACGATGGAATAAAAGAAATAAAATTTGTCTGTTCTTGCGGTGAATCTAAATCCATCATTTTAGACTACGCTGATTAATAATTATCAACTGTTTATATTTAGCCATAATTATTGGTTAAAAACCTTGAATAACTGAATTTTTCTATAAAATGTCAATGGCATTTCATTTGAATCTTTCAGTTAAAAATTCAAGGTTTTTTTATGTCAACATCTTCAAATATCAGACTTTTAGAAAACTTACTTGATTATACTTCTGTAAAGAATAATGTAATAAGTAAAAATATCTCCAACATCGGAACAGAAGGATATCAAAGAGAAGATGTTAAATTTAATACGATCCTAAACGAAAATTTATCAAACCAAATTAAAGTTACTAATCCCAAACATTTTGGATCACAATCCTTTATCCAAGAATCAGAATTCAGTGTAATTAAAGACGATAACCAGGAAGCACTCTCCGGAATTAATAATGTTGATATTGATAAAGAAATGTCCAATCTGGCTGAAAACTCACTCAGCTTTAAATTCGCTTCACGCCGGATAGGGGATTATTTCAAGCTTATTCAGGAAGTAATAAAAGGAGGAGGTAACGGATGAAAATTGGTGGTAATTTCACGGGCTTTGATATAAGCGCACAAGGCTTAAGTGTCCAAAGAAAAAAAATGAATTTGATTGCTGAAAATATTGCAAATGCTGATACCACACGTACAGAAGACGGCAAACCCTATCAAAGAAAATTCTTGTCTGTTGAACAGCAGCAGGATCAATTCAGCAATAATCTTGTTTCTGCTGGAAGATCTATTAGATTAAACACCACAAATAATGACCATATTTCTAATCCATCCGGGACACCATTTAATATTTCTAATTCTGATGAAGGTATGAAAGTAAATGAACTTCATGACCAATCTGTTGGTGATATAGTATATATGCCGGACAGTCCTGACGCTGATGAAAATGGTTATGTTCAAATGTCTAACGTGAATATAATTACGGAAATGGTTGATATGATTGCTGCTTCAAGAAGTTATGAGGCTAATCTTACAGCATTAAATTCGTCAAAACAAATAGCAAAAGATTCATTGGAGATATGAGATGAAAATATCTACTAATATGATTGGAAATTACGGCCCTCAAATATCACGAGGCGTTCCAAAACAAACAAAAGCAACTGAAGCATTTGAATTACCAAAATCGAATAAAGTTGAAGAAAAATCAGTTATAACTCCAGATGAAAAGAAATTTTTTGTTGATATGTATCCAGACAGCAAAACCGAAATCGTAAATCACTTTTATTCAAAAAACGGAAAAATGACCGGTGTAAAAGTTGGTTCATTATTTAACAGAAGAGGATAGCATGAAAATACAAGCAATAAATGATATACTTCCAGGACTACTTTCACCCAAATCCGTTGAGAAACCTGGTAATGAAAAATTCGGAAATATTTTAAGTGATTTTATCGGTTCAGTAAATAAAACCCAGAATGATGCTGATAAGATTACAAAGGATTTTGTAATGGGAGAAGATGTTCAAATTCATGATGTAATGATTGCTGAAGAAAAAGCTAAAACCAGTCTTGAGCTTCTAATGGAAATAAGAAATAAAACTGTAGACATGTACAAAGAATTAATTAGAATGCAGCCTTAAAAATTATGGACAAAAATAAATTCGGTTCTATCGTAAACAGTTTTAACAGCCTTTCACTTCAGAGAAAAGTAATTCTTGCTGCGGCGTTAATTCTAACTCTTGTTTTAATAGGATCTCTTGTCGTTCTTTTGAACGAACCAAACTATTCAACTTTGTATTCGAATCTTTCAGAAGAGGATGCTTCCAAAGTGTTGGACGTTCTTAATGCAGAAAAAATTCAATTTAAAATAGATGACAACGGACGAACAATTAAAGTTCCAAAAGAAAAGGTTTACGAAACAAGGCTGTCGCTTGCAGGAAAAGGTATTCCAAGTTCAGGAATGATAGGCTATGAAATTTTTGACAAAAACACAATGGGCATGTCCGAGTTTATGCAGAAATTGAATTACAAACGTGCATTGGAAGGAGAACTTGCCAGAACCATAAGTGAACAGGAAGGCGTTGAAGGAGTTAGAGTTCATATAGTTCTTCCTCAAAAATCAGTTTTTAAGGATGAAGAAAAACAACCAACTGCTTCTGTAGTCCTTAAACTTCAGAATAGTTATTCAATTTCAAAAGGAAATATTTCTGCAATAATAAATTTAGTTTCGAGCAGCGTGGAGGGCTTGCAGCCGAATAAAGTGACTTTAATAGATACTAAAGGCAGACTGCTTTCTAAAGAATCTTCTGATGATGTGTTTGGCAGCGCAAGTTCAAAACAATATGAAATTAAACAGTCTGTTGAAAGTTATATAAGCTCGAAAGCACAGAATATACTTGATAATGTTTTAGGTTATGGAAATGCAATGGTTCAGGTGAATGCCGATTTGAATTTTAACCAAGTTGAAAAAACCATGGAAATGTATGATCCGGAATCACAAGTTGCCATTAGTGAACAAAATATTAAGACTGAAAACACAGGAAATAAAACAGGTGACTCAAGCTTACAGACAAGTCAAAATAATACAACAAACTATGAGATAAATAAAACAGTTCAAAAAGTAATTGAAGGTGTTGGAAACATTAAAAGATTGAGTGTCGCTGCAGTTATAAATGATTCACCAAAAGAATTAAAAAAGGGAGACGCAGTAGAAACTGTTTATGAACCAAGAACAACAGAGCAACTTGATAAGCTTGAAAATATAATTAAAAATGCCGTGGGATATGATGAAAAAAGATTAGATCAATTTTCAATTGTTAATATACCTTTTGAGGCTAAACCTATTGAGGATATTAAGCCGGAGGAAACATCCATTTTCACTAGTCCAGATAAATGGATAAATGTTCTCTTAACCATATTAGCAATCGGCGCATCATTATTTATCTTAAAAGGCTTGATGAACAAATTAAAGAACGAGAAAATAATAGTAGGCACAGTAGATGATATTTCCGGGAACAAATACGAGACATACATAACCCCAGGAAATAAGTCTAAAGCAAATTTAACCGGTATGAAAAGGCCACGGGCTCCGATGATTGATGTAGGTGATCTAGAAGATGAATTATCAGACGAAGCGGTTTCTAAAAAAGTTCAGTACGACAAAATAACTAACTATGTATCTAAAAACCCAACAGATACAGCAAAACTAATAAATGCATGGTTACACGAAGATGAAGCCTAATGAAGGATTAGCAGTACAGTCAACGCCGGTAACTCTACAAATTACCGGTCTGCAAAAAGCGGCAATTTTAATGATCGCATTGAAAATTGATACAGCATCTGAAGTATATAAATTTTTAGATAATTCAGAGCTTGAGATGATTTCAGCTGAAATAAGCAAAGTAAAAAATGTTTCCGCACAGCTGGTTGATGGAGTTCTGCTGGAATTTTATCATATGGTCACCGCTAGAGAATACATGCTTGAGGGTGGATTGGACTATGCGCATGCCTTACTTGAAAAAACTTTTGGTTCGTCTAAAGCTGTTGAAATTATTGAAAAGGTAAAGACACTTACGACTCTAAAGGGTTTTGAAGTCTTAAAAAAAGCTGATTCATCTCAGTTGATG
>CAZRMA010000025.1:0-18499 GCA_964600655.1 uncultured Ignavibacteriaceae bacterium | reverse complement strand
GATGCAAATTTTAGATGACAATGGCAAGTATGTATATGCAGCAATTTATGGCAGACTTTTACAATCAACTGATGGTGGGATGCATTGGGAGTTTTATAACAGGAGAAATCAAAAACCAAAATCGGCTAATAGCGCTTTTGATCAGGATGGCGTTGGTTTGAAACAGTTTTATATATACGAAGCAAATAGGTCTTTTGCTTACACCGATGCTGTGGGACTTACTTTTAAAACTACTAATCATGGATCAAATTGGAATCAAACTTACGGGGTGAAATTTAATGATGGGTCATGGATGAACAATGGTTTTGTCAATACTGTTGCAGCTGATTTAATTATAGATAATAAAAATATTCTAGTAATTGATCCAGATATTGGCTTAAATTTAAGTACTGATAGAGGTAAATCGTGGCGAATTATTCAAACTAAAAGGTATATTTATGGTGGATCCTCTATCACGATGGATAGTAGTTATTACTATGTTCTGTTTGGAAGTAACAAATCAGGTGGGTTATTCAGAGCAAATAGAAAAGATCCTTTCAATTGGCAGTTAGTTCAAGATTTTTCCGGGAAACTCAGTGACTACACCACTATGATTTTTGTTAAAAATAATAATAAAGTTAAATACTTTATTTCGGCTTGGTCATCAAAGGGTGGTTTATACTATAGTGATTCTAATTTGGATTTTGAGAAAGTAAGAATGCTAAAACAATCTAGAACTACGTTTATTTATGCAGATCCAAATAACCCAAATAATTTATATACTGGATTTTCATTCAATGAAGGTGGAGGATTATACCGATCTACAAATTTTGGAGAGAGCTGGAAAAGAATTGATTCTGATATAAACGGAAATGATGTTTCGGCTATTGTAGTAAAACCTGGAGATAGTAATATTATAATCAAAGGGGTTAGAGGATATTCAACTCCCGGAAAAGGAGGCGCTTATAGATCCAATGACTTTGGCTTGCGTTGGCAGAGAATTGATTCGGATATTCAGATTCCGTATGAATCAAAAGGAAAAGATCAGCAAAGATGGGTTAGAAGTTTATCATACACGATTGATGGTAAACTAATAATGGCATATACTGTTGCAAGCGATGCTTATTGGTTTCCTGGAATATTTATCAGTGATAATGATGGTACTACATGGAAAAAATTAAATACTGACGGTATTTCTGGCAGGATGGATAAAGTCGTTCCTGATCCATATGATGCAAATATTTTGTGGATTTGTACTGATGGAACCGGCGGAGTTAGATACAGAATCAATTAAATTTTAATATTTAGTTTCTTATTAGTCCCAAAGTTTTTGAACCACTCTTTTTTACCCGCATACTTACTTTAATAAATAGGATTTATTAATTAACTTAACATCATAAAATTTAGAGAAGAATATTTTTAATTATGACTATAACATCTGACAAAGCAAAATGTTTTTGTGGTATTTTTGGAATTTTTGGTACTAACGATGCAGCATCAAAAACTTACTATGGACTTCATTCATTACAGCATAGAGGACAAGAAGCCTCCGGAATTGTTACACGAGATATAAATGGTAATGGGAAATCCATTTTTAATATGCACAAAGGTGAGGGATTAGTTTCGGAAGTTTATCATAATCCAAAAGTTTTTACAGAAATTCTTTTAGGTAATTCTGCAATTGGACATAATAGATATTCAACTACCGGTGCTTCAGAATCTAGAAAAAATATTCAGCCTTTTGTTGTGAATTATAGAATGGGAAATTTAGCAATTTCTCATAATGGAAATCTCACAAACGCCAAAGAGCTTCGTGAGGAGTTAATAAATGAAGGAGCTATTTTCCAAACTACAAGTGATACAGAAGTTATTCTGCATTTAATTGCTCGCAGCAGACTTGAAAATCAAATTGATCAAATAAAAGAAGCTATATCAAAAATTAAAGGGGCCTATTGTTTATTGATACTAACTGATGATAAATTAATTGCGGCAAGAGATCCTTACGGATTTCGGCCGCTTGCTGTGGCAAAATTAAATAATTCTTATATAGTTGCCTCAGAAACTTGTGCGTTTGACATCAACTCAGCAAAATTTTTAAGGGAAGTACATCCGGGAGAATTAATTGTAATTGATAACGAAGTTTTGCTCACAAATCAAATTAAATCTCATAGTATAGTTGAAGAAAAATTTCCAAAACAGCATTGCATATTTGAGTATATATATTTTTCAAGACCTGATAGTTTTATCTTTGGACATAATGTTGATAAAATGCGAAGAAGGCTTGGTAAAATATTAGCACGTAAACATCCGGTTGAAGATAAAGATGGCGGCAAAGTAATTGTAATTAGTGTCCCCGATAGTTCAAATACAACTGCGTTAGGATATCAAAGCGAATTAAAAAAACAAGGTATCCCATCAAAAATTGAAATTGGATTAATTAGAAGTCATTATGTAGGGAGAACATTTATCCAGCCTGGTCAAGCACAGCGAGAAATTGGCGTCAAAATAAAATTTAATATTGTTAAAGGTGTGCTTGAAGGAAAAACTGTCGTGATAGTTGATGATTCAATAGTACGAGGGACTACATCAAAACAGCTTGTGAATTTAATTAGAGAAGCAAAACCAAAATCTATTCATTTAAGAATCTCATCTTCACCAATTATGTATCCTTGTTACTATGGAATGGACTTTCCAAGCAAAGAAGAATTAATTGCTAATAGATCAAATGGAGATGTTAGAGAAATTGAAAAATATCTTGAAGTTGACAGTCTGGAATATTTAACAATTGATGAAATGCTTGAAGCAGTTTCGGAAGCCCATCCGGATAATTTCTGCACAGCTTGTTTCTCAGGCAAATATCCTACGATAGTAGATTCCAACTTTAAGAAGGAAATGTATGAAGTTTAAGCTGCTAAAGCTTTTTCTTATTCTCTTATTTACTTTAAGTTCTGCCTATTCTCAATCAACATTTTTTATCAAATACAAAAATGAAGTTGATAAAAACGTAGTTGAACAAAAAATTAATTCACAATCAATTATACCTCAAAGTGCTCTTCAAAATCTAAATAAACTTTTAAATATTAGAACGGAAGTAAGTCATTTTGCTAAGAATTTAGGAAATGATGACAATAATCTTTCAAGAATAATTAAAGTTAATACTAGTGCTACTCTTAGTATCGAAGAGTTCTCAAAAATGTTTGAAGACGATCCATCAATTGAATATATTGAATCATCTAAAAACTACAAAGTAGATTTCACTCCTAATGATAGCTTACTTAGCGAACAATGGGCTTTAGAAAAAATTAATGCCTTTGATGCATGGAATATAACCCAAGGTTCAGATTCAATCGTAATTGGAGTGATCGATACTGGAATCGATTTTTTACATCCGGATTTAAAAAATAATATCTGGTTTAATAAAGGTGAAATGGGCGTTGACAATGATGGAATAGATAAACGCTCAAATGGAATTGATGATGATGGCAATGGATTTATTGATGATTGGCAAGGCTGGGACTTCGTTGATAGAGTCGGATTTCCATTTGATACGGTTGGGGGCGATTTTCTTACCTGGGATAATTATCCCTTCGATCCTATTTCAGGTAGCGCCGGGTTTCATGGCACTGCTGTAGCAGGAGTAATAGGTGCTGAGGCCAATAACTCTTTTGGTATATCAGGTGTTGATCCAAACGCTAAACTCCTAAATTTAAGAGCTTTTGATAATAGCGGAAATGGGGAAGAAGATGATGCAGCGGCAGCCATTCTTTATGCGGTAAAGATGGGCGCTAAGATTATCAATATGAGTTGGGGCGATAACACTTTTTCTTATGTTTTAAGGGATGTAATAAGGTATGCGTATTCCAAAAATGTTGTTCTAGTTGGAAGTTCAGGCAACACAAATAATACTGAACTGCATTATCCGTCAGGATATCCTGAAGTAATTTCCGTGGGCAATTCGACTAAAGAAGATTATTTAACGGGTTCTTATGGATCAACATTAGATTTAGTTGCACCCGGAACAGATATTCTCACTACATATCTAAATGGCACCTATGAAAAGTTTAGCGGTACTTCATTTTCTGCACCTCATGTTTCAGCTGCTGCCGGATTAATTTTATCACTTGGTAATTTCACTAATGAAGAAGTAAAACAGATAATTAAATCTACATGTGATGATGTTGATCAGAGCGGATGGGATATTAGAAGTGGTGCGGGTAGATTGAATTTATATAAAGCGTTAAGTACACTTTCACCGGCAAATATAAAAATAAATTTTCCTTTCCAAGATTATTCTTCTTTTAATGATTCATTAAATATTAATCTAACGGTAATATCTCCTTACTTTGTCAGCTTTAGCTTGATGGTAGGGGAGGGGTTAAATCCTGATAATTGGAATTCGTTAATTTCAAATAATCAATATCAAATTTTTAATGACAATGCTTATACTTTAGATTTATCAGCGCTTGCTGAAGGTGCATATACTTTAAGACTTATTGTGCAATTAAGTAATGGGAATTCGACTGAAGAAAGAATTAATTTTTATGTTGAACGTACTGCTCCGGAAATTGAACTTGTTGGCACTGGGCCGGTTTATTACGGAGATAAATCAACAGTGGTTGGTGAATTATATACTGATCAAAAATCAATTGCAAAGTTGTATTACCGGAAAGTTGGCGATCATGATTTCAATTATGTGACGTTGGATGGTTTTAATACGAATAATGAATTTGTAAAGCAGCTTCATTATGGTTTTATTCCAAAACGAATTGTTCAGCCTAATACAGACTATGAAATATATTTTGAAGCTGAGAATTTGGCTGGATTGAAAACTCAATTAAAAAATGGGAATAATTATTTTAAATTTAAAACGGATGAGTCTCCATCACAAATTCCATACAAAGAATTGCCATTTAGTTTACCTCGCGGTACTATATTTAATAAACCTGTTAAATTTTTATCAAGTGATTCAAACGAAGTGCTTTTTAATAGCAGTCAAAGTTCTGATAGTTTAAATGTTAACTATAATTTGTATTATTATTCCAATGATTCACTTATACAAAACAGTTCTGTTAAAAATAAAATTCCTATCTACTCCGGCGATTTTAACAACAATGGTAAACAAGATTTACTTTCTATTTTATATCCTTCAAGTTATATTGATGAGCAGATTCAGCCATCCACATTTAATTTGGAGAATAAGCTTTCAATTAAATACTCGAAAGACACCTCTTATTATCCTACATTCGCTATGGATTTAGATGGTGACGGTAAAACAGAAATTTTAAGTAATTATTTCAGTAGACTAACTACTGTTTGGAGAGTCAATGATAATCTTACTATTTCAGAGATAGATTCACTTCCTAATTATTCTTTTATAACTGCGAGTGATATGAACTCAAGTCAGGATTCTGTAAATACAATTGCTTTAAATTCGTTTGCAGTTGGAGATTTAAATGGAGATGGCACGAAAGAAATTTGGATGGTTGATTTTGATGGAGATTTAATTAGTTATAAAATACTTAAAAATCCTCTTCGTTTTCAAAAGGGCGACAGCCTCATCACACAGCTATATGTTACAACTTCAAACAAAATAATAGCAACCGGAGATTTCGATGGGGATGGAACTGATGAAATCGCCGTTTTATTTCAAACCAATAGCATAGCGCCAAATTTTTGGTTGAAGATCCTAAATTTTAAGAACGACCAACCTAATATTTTATATGAAAAATTGTTTTTAGATCAATCTGCTGAATTTACCGGATTTGGATTTTCGAAAGTTTTTCAATCGCTGAGATTTGCGGATATAGATAATGACGGCAAAGATGAACTTATTTTAAATATTTTTCCATATGCCTACATTATAAAAAGTAGTTCAACTGGTGGTGATATAGTTTTCTTTAAAGAAGGTATAAATACTGAAAATATTTTTACTGGAGATGTAAATCAAAATGGAGTCACAGAAATAGGATTACAGGCAGCCGATGGTTTTAAATTTTATGAGTTTTCAGAATCTAAAAAAACATTAATGCCAACAGCTGTTATCGGTTACAGTCTTGATTCTTCGCATATCAGGATAAGCTGGAACGGTTCTGCACAAAAATATTATATTTATAAAGGTGAATCTGTACAATCAACTTCTCTATTCGATTCGACTGATCAATCATTTTATATTGATTCAGAAGTGATTAACAAAAAGAATTATTATTACAAACTTCAATCTTTGGATCAATCAAAACAAGAAAATATTTCTGATTTAACTTCGGCTTTTAAAGTTTATTCTCATCAGCCGGCTTACATTAAGGAGATTAAGAATAATTCACACACCACTTTGTTAATTACTTTTTCAGAACTGGTTAATAATACGATTGAAAATCTGCAATCATTTGAGATCATGAATTTTGGTTATCCTAATTCTATCTCCGCGGCTTCACAAAATTCATATTTACTGACATTTAAAAAGAAATTATCGGCAGGGTTGCATGAATTAATTATTAAAAATATGAAAGACTATTATGGCTCTCCCATTATTACTGATACAATAAATTTTAATGTTGACTCTGCAATTGCCGGGAGCCAATTTTTTATCTCATCCCATTCAATTCTTAATCCATTTGAAATAAGAATAACTTTTAACCTTGATGTGGATGAAGCATCCAGCACTTTGTTAACTAATTATGAATTCAATCCATCGAATAATATTTCTAAAATTGAGAGCGACCCTTCAGATAAAAAAACTATTTATATCTTTCTGGATAAAACCAAACCAGTTGGTGCGATAGGGAGGGAGTATAGACTAAGAATTGAAAATATTTATTCATCTGCTTCAACGGGAAAAATTAAAATTAATTCCGGGGCAGGAAGTTATATCATACTTACTGATTATACCGAAAACTTATCTGATGTTTATACTTATCCAAACCCAGTAAAAATTAATAGTGGATCGCAAAATTTAATGTTTGCCAATCTTCCGAAAAAAGTAAAAATTGTTATATTTAAACTTACAGGAGAACAAGTTAAGGAAATTGAAGAAAATAGCAGTGATGGTGGAGTTGAATTCAATTTAAAGGATAAGAATGGAAATGAAATAAGCAGTGGAATTTATATTTATAGAATAGTAAGATTAGACGACAACAATAATGAAGTTGAAGAAAAACTTGGTAAATTTGCAGTCATAAAATGATAATCAATCCAAAAGAAATTTATACAAAATCAAATCTGTTAAGCTTATTACGGCTGCTACTTGTAATACCTTTTTGGATATTATTGGATAATTTTGGAGATCCGAATGTAAGATATTTTACATTTGCTCTTTGCATTTTTGGCGCAATCACAGATGTTTTGGATGGATATTTAGCACGTAAGTTTAACGAAGTTACAGAGTTTGGAAAAATAATTGATCCTTTAGCAGACAAAATCGTCATTGGCGTAATAATACTAAAGCTTTATTTGATAGGAATTATTCCTACTTATTATTTTATTATGATAATCGGAAGAGACCTTATAATATTTTTAGGCGGTATTTTTATCACTAGTAGAATCAAAAGGGTTTTGCCGTCAAATATGCTTGGCAAAATAACTGTAACAAATATAGGAATTGTAATACTGCTTTTTATATTAAGAGTAGATACTTCATATCTTATATTTAAAATGATTTACGGATTAAGTATAGTGTTAATTTTTGTTTCTCTAATCGGTTACATAATCCGGGCGAGTGAATTCTTAAAACAGAAAAACTATGAATCTATTTGAAAATATAAATTTTGATAAGCTAAAAAACGGACTGGCAAAAACCAGGAACAAAATTGTTAATTCAATTAATGAAACAATAACTGGCAAAGCCGTCGTTGATGATAAAACCCTCGATGAACTTGAAGAAATTTTAGTTACTTCTGATATTGGCTTTGATTTATCTGAACAAATAATTGAACAGGCTCGCCAAACTTACAAGTCTGAAAAAGACCGGGAAAATATTAAACTTGTTGAATATGTTAAAAAAGAATTAGAAAAAGTCTTTTATGAAAATGGAAACTCAAAACATAATGAAATTGATTTGGATAATTTTAAGCCATATGTGATCTTGATTGTAGGAATAAACGGAGCAGGGAAGACAACTACGATCGGAAAACTTGCAAATAATTTTAAGAAGAGCGGATTAAAGGTAATAGTTGGAGCCGCCGATACATTTAGGGCCGCAGCGAATGAGCAGCTTGATATTTGGGCGAAAAGAGCTGGTGTTGATATAATTCAGAAAAATAAGGGCTCAGACCCTTCCTCTGTTGCTTTTGAGACCATTCAGAAAGCGATTAAGGATAAGTATGATATCGTTTTAATTGATACAGCTGGAAGACTGCATAATAAAACTCACTTAATGGATGAACTTCATAAATTGAAACGAGTTATAAATAAATTATTAAATTATGCTCCCAATGAAACATATTTGGTTTTGGATGGAAATACCGGTCAAAATGCATTGATTCAAGCGAACGAATTTTCTAAAGTAACTGATATCAACGGTTTGATTATCACCAAACTTGATGGCACTGCTAAAGGCGGCGCTATTTTTCAAATTTGTTCTAAACAGAAAATCCCAGTCAGATATATTGGAGTTGGTGAAGGAATTGATGATTTACAAACATTTGATCCGAAGCTTTTTGTATCCGCATTATTTGAAACAAATTAGGATCCTATTTAGATATGTTCATGAAAAGACCAAGTCATAGAGTTTTTGATTATCCAGCAAGGTTTTATAAACCAGAATTAGATGAAACAGAAAAAAGGAAAAAAAAATTAGGATTCAGCAGGCGCCATAAACAAATTAGAAGAAAAAGAAGTCCGGCAATTTGGGGAATACTTTTACTAATCATCATTTATTTGTATTTGAAATTCACAAGACTAATTTGAAAAGGAGAATATATAGTTTACATAATATACATTATCGGACAAATACGCTTTATTCGATTAATGCACTTTTTATATAAAACTTTCCAATTTAGTGTCATTCCCAAAAACCACTAACCTATCTGCAGTTTTTAATTTATAGTTTGGATCAGGAGTTATAATTGTCGGTTCACTTTTTTGATCGTAAATATCTTTTATATGTTTGATCATTAATACTTCAAGCCCATAATTATTTCTAAGTTTAATTTCTGCTAAAGTTTTTCCTAAAAATAAATTCGGAACTTGTATTTCTATAATCGAATAACCTGCAGCTACTTTTGTAGGTTTGGATTTATCTAAAGTCTTTAATTCATTTGCTAATCCACTGGCAAGGTTTTCTTTTAATGATTCCCTGTTATATATGGATAATACTTTTTGTCTCGTAATTGCTCCTAAAACTACTTTAGTATCTGAAGAACTAACTACTGGAAATTGATCTACATTCAATTTGCCAAATAGATTCAGTACATAATCTAAAGCATCACTTGTTTTAACAACCGTAATGGATGGATTGGCTATATCTCTGGCAACAATAACATCCTTTACAATTTCATATTCAGTAATAATTGGCCTTAATTCATTTTCTGTCATAATACCTGATAATTCACCTTGTGCGTTAACTGTATAAAACGAACTGTTCGGACTTTCAATCAATTTACCCATTAACTGCGGCAAGCCCATTTCTTCGTTTATCAAATCTATTTTTTCTAAGTCCACATCTTCAACAAACACAGATTTAAGTATGTTAACCTCACGTCCTTCCGAAATTTTAAATCCCTCAGCTTCAAGATGTTTCTCTTGAACCGATCCTCTTAAAGCTATTTGTACAAACATAGTGCTGATTATTACAGCAAGCATTAAAGGAAGGATGAAAGAATAATTCTGCGTCATTTCAAATATAATGAGTATAGCTGAAATTGGGATGGTGTTTACACCGCCGAGCATCGCTCCCATACCGACAAGAACCATTGTTGTCGTGTCCAGGTTTAGTCCCCATACAGAATTAACTATCAAGGCAAACAAATAACCAAAACATGCTCCCATATACAGTGATGGAGCAAATAATCCTCCAAATCCACCTGAATACAATATTAAAGGAACTAAAATAAATTTCAAAATCAATAGAACTAATACAACATGCCATGCAATTGAACTTGCTAATATTTCGTTTATGGCAGAATAACCAATACCAAATATCTCTTTATAAAAATATCCGCTTACACCGACTAATAATCCAACAATTATCATTACAGACCATTGTGGAATTTTCTTGCGATAAATATCATTTCTGAAAAATGACTGGACCTGGTTTGAATATCTTATAAACAAAACTGATATCAAACCCGAAAATATTCCTAAGATAGCAAACAGATATAAATGAGAATAATTGACTGGGCCTTCAATATGAAATTGGAATACAGACTCATTTCCTAGTAGGATTCTTGAAACAGCACTTGCGGTAACAGAAGATAAAATTAAAGCTGAAAAAGTTGGAGTATGAAAATCATTTAATAAAATTATTTCTAAAGCAAAAAAAACTCCGCCTAATGGAGAGTTAAATATAGCAGATATAGCAGCACCAGCGCCAGCAGCAGTAAATATTCTTATTCTCTCATCCGATAGACTTAAAAAACTTCCTATTCGGCTTGCTACACCACCGCCTAATTGAGCAGCCGGACCCTCTGGCCCAACTGTGCCGCCTGAACCAATACAGACCACTGGTGCGATAAAATGGAAGATGGTAGTCTTTAGGGGTATGTATCCCCCTCTTAACGCAACCGCTTTAATAACTTCAGAAACACCCTTCTTTTTTGCTGTATCCGGTGCTAAAATTATCATTACTGCTTGAATTAACATTCCAATAGCAGGAATAACAACTACAGCCGCGGCACCTAAAAAGAACAATCCTTCAGCTGTTTGTTCGAAGAAAATTCGGTTAAAAAATTCAATTGAATTATGAAAAAATACTGCAGCTAAACCTACAATGATTCCAATGATCACTGAGAATATGGTGAATGTAGTATAATCCGGTAAAGAGAGTTTTGCCAGTCGTTTTTGTAAATCTCTTCTTAAGCTTCGCGATTTTATAAAAAATTTTAAGAATTGACTATTTTTTATATCTTTCAATTTCTATCTATAGCGTTAATATTTGAAGAAACCTTCCCCCGATTTTCTGCCAAGTTTGTTTGCTGCAACCATCTTTTTCAGTAATGGACATGGACGATATTTTGTGTCATTGAATCCGTTGTACAATACTTCCATTATAGCGAGGCAGACATCCAACCCGATAAAATCTGCTAAAGTTAACGGGCCCATAGGATGATTCATTCCAAGCTTCAATACCGTATCTATATCTTCAGCTGATGCAACGCCTTCAAATAAAGCGAAGATTGCTTCATTGATCATTGGCATCAATACTCTATTTGAAATAAATCCTGGGTAATCATAAACTTCAACTGGTGTTTTATCCAATTTTAAGGATAGCGCTTTAATGGTATTATATGTTTCGTCACTAGTGGAATATCCACGAATAATTTCAACTAATTTCATAACCGGAACTGGATTCATAAAATGCATCCCAATAAACTTATCAGGTCTATGATATTTAGCAAGTTCAGTTATAGAAATTGATGAAGTATTTGAAGCAAATATAGAATCTTTTTTAATTATTTCTTCTAAGGTATTAAATAAATTAATCTTAGCTTCTTTGTTTTCAAAGACTGCTTCAATAACAAGATCGGAATTTTCAGGAGTGTTTTTAACTTCTACGATTAGATTTATTTGTTTTAAAATTTCAAGTTTTTCATCCGATGATACTATCCCTTTTTTTATTTGTCTATCTAGATTCCTATCAATAGAATTTAATGCTTTATCTGCCAGTTCTTTACTCATTTCAACAAGATTAACCCTAATATTTTTGGCGGCAAAGACATGGGCAATGCCGTTTCCCATAGTTCCCCCGCCTATTACAGATATTTCTTTTATTTCCATAGTGATTTTAGCTTTGATAATTTTTAACTATTAATGCGGAAGCTTCTCCCCCGCCGATACAAAGTGATGCTAATCCATATTCTAAATTACTTTTCTTCATTTCATGAATCAGGGTCACTAAAATTCTTGCGCCGCTAGCACCAATTGGATGACCCAATGCTATTGCTCCACCATTTACATTTACTTTGGATTGGTCTAAGTCGAGTAGTTTATTTACAGCTAGTGATACGACTGCAAAGGCTTCATTAATTTCAAATAGATCTATTTCTGTTAATTTAAGATTTGCTTTCTTCAATACTTTTGAAATGGCATCTGCGGGCGCTGTTGTAAATTCTATCGGGGCTTTTGCCGACGAGCTTTGAGCGATAATTTCAACTAGTGGTGTTAAATTTAATCCTTTTGCTTTTTCTTCCGTCATTACTAAGAGTGCAGCTGCACCATCATTAATGCTTGAAGCATTGGCCGCTGTTACAACCCCGTCTTTTTCAAAAACAGGTTTTAATGTTGGGACTTTATCAAACTTAACTTTTGATGGGTCTTCATCCGCTTCGATAAAAATTTCACCTGTTTTAGATTTAATTGGCACCTTAATTATTTCATTTTGAAACCTGTTATTTTTTTGAGCTTCTAATGCTTTCTTATATGAATTAATCGCAAATTCATCCAGTTCTTGTCTTGTAAATGAAAACTTCCTTGCACAATCTTCTGCACAGCTTCCCATATGAATATTATTATAAACATCCCACAATCCATCAACTATCATTGAATCAACTATTTCACCATTTCCCATTTTTAAACCAAATCTTGCTTTTGGCAATAAGTATGGAGCATTACTCATGCTTTCCTGACCACCCGCAATAATTATTTCGGCATCTCCTAATAATAATGCTTGGTGGGCTAACATAACGGCTTTCAAACCACTGCCGCACATTTTGTTAATAGTTAAACATTCCGTTTTATCTGGTAACCCGGCATAAATAGCGGCTTGTCTTCCGGGAGCTTGGCCTAAACCAGCAGTTAGAACATTTCCCATTATTACTTCATCAATAATATTAGTATCAATTTTAGATTCTTCAATTAAAGATTTTATTGCAATGCTGCCAAGTTGTGGGGCGCTTAATGAAGATAGTGATCCACCAAATGACCCAATTGGTGTTCTTTTAGCATTTGTAATTACAACTTTTTGCATGTGATTTTATCCTAATTTTATTAGCGCAATTGGATAAACAAACATAAAAAAAAAATGAAGAATAATCAGTTATTTGAATCAATACCAAAATAAAAGATTTATTTTACTTGTTTGGTAAGATTTGCTAATTCAAAGATTGTATTAATTACTATTAAATTTATATTGACGTTATTTTGCACCATTGATGAAAGTCTATCAAGAACATAAACACAATTTGTAATTTGAAGATCAGGAAATTTTAAATTGAATTTCGTTATCGTATCCAAATGAGTTTTAAAATAATAATCATCTAAATTGAAACGATGTTTTTGAATATCATTCAGCCAGATGATGATCATTTGAATCAGTAATCTAATAGTTTCTACATCGCTATCTGAAATAAATTGTGAAAATTCCGCTAATGCTGAATCATACTTCTTCCCAAAAGAATATCTTAAAATATAAATAGTTTTTTCTCTAAGAAGTTCGAAATCATTTTCGATTAATTTTAAAGCAGTAGTGATAGAACCTCCAGCAAAGGTGGCCACGCTTTCAGCTAATTCCGGCTCAATTGAATAATATTCTTTTAATATTTTTTTAATATTTATTTTACTCAAGGGATGAAAATTTATTAACCAGCACCTGGACCTTATTGTCTCTCTAAGTTTTTCAGGATATGGGGTGCAAATAATAAAAATTACTCCTTCAGGCGGTTCTTCTAAATTCTTTAAAAGTGCGTTTTGAGCTGCTTCATTCATTAGGTGAGCTTCAGAAATTAAAATAATTCTATAAGCAACATCACTATAATTCAAGGAAAGAAATTTCTTAATATCTCTTATACTATTAATTTTAATATTATTTGCTTTTGGTAAGCTAATCTTGTGATAAGGGTTTTTAATCTTAATTTCTAATTCATCTTTAAAAAGCTGAATATCATCTTCGGAAAGTTTTTCAAACGGCCGGCTTTCATCTGTTTCATTTTTTCCTCTTGGGAGAGGAATTATATATTTAACAAAAGGTTCACTGAAATTAGATATTGAATTAATGATTTGAGAGTTTTTATTAGGAGTTTGTATGCTTTTGTTCAAAGCTTGGGTAAATCTTATTGCTGTAAATTCTTTCCCACAGCCTTCAATTCCCTGGAATAAAAAAGCATGGGGAATTTTAGAAGAATTGATTATGTTAGTTAATAATTCTTTAACATATTCCTGTCCATGCAAGCCAACCCAATAGTTTTCCATAGCAAAAAAAAGGTGCCTAAGCACCTTGTTTAATAGTCATCTTCGTTATAAAAAAAGTCCTCATCGGAAGGATAGTCCGGCCAAATATCTTCAATAGATTCATACGGCTCATCAGAATCTTCAAGTTCCATCAAATTCTCAATAACTTCATATGGGGCTCCAATTCTATCCGTATACTCTAATAACTCTTCTTTAGTTGCGGGCCATGGGGCATCATCTAAGTAAGCAGCTAGCTCCACCGTCCAAATCATAGTTTAATCTCCGTTATAAATTTTTTGTCTTTTTCTTGTTTGTTATTTCAAAGAAACTAAAATCATCAAAGAAAAATTCAATAGGGTTTTCCTTCACGCCATCATGTTCAACTTCATAATGGACATGTGGGCCTGAAGATAAACCGGAATTTCCACTTTTAGCAATTAAGTCGCCTCGGCTTACTTTTGCACCCCTTTTTACTTTGGCAGATGAAAGATGGCCATACAAAGTTCTATATCCAAATCCATGGTCAATCACAACGGTTAAACCATATCCACCTTTATAACCAACAAATTGAACACGACCAGCACCAGTTGAATAAACTGGTGTCCCAATGTCAGTAGAGATATCAATACCAGCATGCATTCTTCTGATGTGGAGAATCGGATGCATTCTCATTCCAAAATCGTGATTAACATAACCAGTACATGGCTTGATTGCCGGCATAGCAGAATACAATTTTTTATTCTCTTTTATTTGCGTAGTTATTTCTTTGTAAAGAGTTTTTTCAAATTGAATCTTTCTTGAAACTTCGTCGATATAACTAAGCGCTTTTTTAAGTTGTAAATTTTCCGGATCCGCTAAAAAATCTATATTGTTATCTATATATCCTCCGCCAACACCTACCATTCTTTCTTCATTCGAAATTGGAGGCAAATTAGCTGCTATCCTCAAGTCGTCATTAACCTTTCTGAGATTATTTAACTGTTTATCCAATCCTTTGTATTCTGTCACTATGTCAGAAATTTTATCCCTAAGAATTTGATTTTCATTCCTAAGTTCAGAATATCCTTTTTCAGAAGTAGAGGCAGAATAGATGAGATAATAGCCGCCAACTGCTAAAGAACTTGCGATAAAAACAGCTAAAACAAATGAAGTTAAGAACTTAACTTTAAAATTTGTGATTTCTACAAATTGAAGTTTAGTTTTAGAGAAATAATATAATTTTTTCATAATTCGGCACCGAATGTAAATAAATAGGTTATATTTGTCAAGGCTACAATTAAAATGGTTTTTATTCGAAATCGTGTTCGAAATAATCGACTCCCCGAAGGTCGTCTGAATTTTTACTCCTTATTCTTTCTTTCAATTTTTCCTCAAATATTTTAGGAGTATCGTAACCATAATGTTTTAATAAATAATTTAATGAAATTACTTCCGATATAACTGTAATATTTTTCCCAGGTAATATTGGCAGTTTTACATAAGGAATTTCAACATCAGAAATAATTACCGAATTTTCTTCTAACCCGGTCCTTGTATATTCCCACTCAGGATCCCAAACTTCAAGTTCTACAATAATTTCGAGCCGTTTTTGATATCTGATGGCTCTAATCCCAAACATTCTTTCCACATCAATTATACCAAGACCTCGAATTTCCATAAAGTGTTTTGCTATATTAGTTCCCGAGCCCATTAATATGCCTTCACCTTTTTTAGTGAGAATTATTACATCATCACCTACCAACCTGTGCCCTCTTTCTATTAAATCCAGTGCCACTTCACTCTTTCCTATGCCAGATTTACCGACAAAAAGCATCCCTACGCCGTATACATCAACCAAAGAACCGTGTACTGAAATTCTTGGTGTAAATTGGTCATCTAAAAAATCACTTACCAAATAGCTCAATTTCGTAGTAGAAAATGAAGTTCCGAAAACAGAAGTATTATATTTATTTGCTAATTCAACCAGTATAGGAAAAGGTTTGTTGTTATTTGTTAAAATCACGCAGGGAATATTAAATTTAAAAAATCGCTCTAGAGTTTCTTTCTTTTTTTCATCCGTTAATTGAGCTAAAAAACGAATTTCAGTATTACCAAATAATTGAACTCTTTGGTGTGAAAATAAATCAACAAACCCGGCTAAGGCCAAGCCGGGTCTGTGTAAATTTTGTTCATAAATTTTTTTGTCGAAGCCGGATTCGTCTGAATAAATCTTCAGTTTAAAATTTTCGCTAGAATATTTAAACATGAATCCAACCGAAATGAATTCTTTTCTTGATATTGATTTAGAATCTATTTTAAACATTAAGCATGTGCAATTTTTTTTGTTTTATGTTTTTTAAGCTGCCTTTCTAATTTCCCGACCACTGCACTAATTGATTTTTTAAAATCATCGGTTTCTTCCTGCGCACTGAAAGTTTGCCCCGGAATTGTTAAAATTATTTCAGCAATTTTAACATCAACTTTGTTATTCCGATAACTCAATTTTACATCCGCATTCAGTATGTCATCATTATACTTTTCCAAACCTGAGACTTCCCCATTTATGAAGTCTTTTAAAGTATCGTGAGCTTTAAATTTTCGGGCCGTTATTATAACGTTCATTCTTTCCTCCATTAGTTTAAGATTTTGGGTGCGACTTCTTGTAAGTAGATTTTAACCTTTCAATACTTACATGAGTATATATTTGAGTTGTAGATAAATTTTCATGGCCTAGTATCTCCTTTACTGCTCTTAAATCTGCGCCTCTATCAAGCATGTGTGTCGCGGCGCTATGACGAAGCACATGAGGGCTTTTCTTTTTTATGTCACTTACTTTTGATAAATATTTATTTACAATTCTATAAACGAGCCTTTGGTATATTCTTGTTTTACGTTTTGTAATTATTAATGGCGATTTTGGATTTTCATCCTTCTTAAATTCTAAATATTCTTTTATGATCGGAATTGATTTTTCTCCAACCGGAACAATTCTCATTTTGCTACCTTTACCAAAAACTCTTATAGTTTTTGTATTTAAATCCAAATCAGAATTATTTAATGAACAAAGTTCAGATACACGAAGAGCACATCCATATAATAGTTCAAAAATTATTTTTATAGTTTTTGAGTTTTCATCATTTTCATCTGCTAAATCATAAATATCAAGAATTGAATTTGTTGAAGTAATTTCTGGCAGCTTTCTTAGTGCTTTCGGATTTGGAATATTACCTGCCGGATTTGATTCAATATAACTATGCTGAAATGAATATTTAAATAATCCTCTTATTGAAGCAAGATTCCTGGATATAGATCTTTTCTCAATTCCTTTTTCACTTAAGACCATCAAGTATGATTTGATAAACTTTTCTGTTACAGAATCAAGATTTTCTTTTAAATAAGTAGTGCAGTATTCAGAAAAATTTTCTAAATCTTTTTTATATGATTTTATAGTATTTGCGGAATATCTTTTTATGTTTTTTAAATTATCCAGGTATTGATTAGCAGCTTGATTAATCAGCATAAATTTAGCTTCAATATTCTTTGCTTTAAGTGGAAAAAAGCAATTTATCAATCAATTACAAATAACAGTAACTAATTTTATTCTGAACTCAATAAAAGAAATTTATAATTCTTTAGCAATTGATTTTCGTATTTTTTCATAATTATTTTTTGAGGCTGTGTTTTGTCATCATATCCCAACAAATGGAGAATTCCATGAATTACAAGCCTTAAAATTTCTTCATCAAAACTTACATTATATTTTCTTGCATTATATTCAGCATCATTTGAAGAAATAAATATTTCACCATCAATTAAATTCTTTTTGCCATCATAATTAAAAGTTATTATGTCGGTTGAATAATGATGACCTAAATAATCAATATTTATTTTTTTTATTTCTTCAGAAATAATGAAATTTATTGTTAAAGAATTAATATTAAGTTCGAAATAATTTTTTAATTGTTTAATTATTTTATGAACTAATAATTTATCTATTTTAATTTTAGACGAATTAGTAACAAATAAGTTTTTTACCACGAATTCTTTTGTAACTTTATAACAAGCCTTACGGAAAACCACAATTAAAAGATGATATTTTTTCTAAAAAAACTCACCTTTAATTGATAATTATAAAACGACAATTATTTAAATTACTTTAAAAAAGATGTCATCTTTCAATGCAAGATTTGTTTTTATACTTAATAATTAATTTTGCTTAAAGAAT
>CAZRMA010000024.1:4411-18761 GCA_964600655.1 uncultured Ignavibacteriaceae bacterium | reverse complement strand
GGATATTGTTTATCCATTGGCAGTAATTGGAATATTAATTATGCTGTTCAATTTTAAAGCTAAAAAATATAACATGGTTCCAATTGGAGATCCAAAGCTTGAACGAGGACTTGATTTCCAACTTTAATTTATGGATATGGAATTTTAAAAATGGCTGACAATCAAAATAACATGAATAAAATATTTTCAGAAATAAAAGCTAATCCTTTAAAATTATTCGGGATGGTTTATCCTTATGTTTTTCTTATCGGTTTGGCATTTGGTCTAATTTATATTGCTAATTTTAATAATATAACTCGACAGAAGGTGCCACCTAAATTACAGGACACTACTGAAGTAAAAGATCTTCCAGTGGTTGAACCTAAAACAATTCCGCCTATTGATATAATGGCATTAAGTAAGCCTAACCAGAATTTAATTGATAAAGGACAAAAACTTTTTACCACAATTTGTGTCTCTTGTCATGGTGCTGATGGTAAAGGAGATGGTCCTGCAGCAGCAGCTAGGAATTTTACCAGCAAAGACGGCTGGGTAAACGGTCCGAAGCTGTCTCAAATTTTTACTACTTTATCTGAAGGAATTTCCGGCAGCGGAATGGCAGCATTTGATTATCTAACTCCTGAAGAAAGAATTTCATTAGCTCATTATATTAGATCTACTTTTGTTCCTAATCCTCCATCAGATGATAAAGATGACTTAATGGCTTTGGATCAAACCTATAATCTTTCAAAAGGAAGTGAAATTGCTGCACAAATACCTGTTGCAGAAGCATTGAAAATAATTGAAAGAGAAAATGAGCCTAAGGTTAGAAAAATTAATGATGTAATGAATAAAATATTAGCAGATAAAAATACTAATGGCGCAAAATTATTTGATAAAGTTACCAGCAATAAAACAAAAGCTTTAACATTAATATTGAATACACCTGATTGGAAGCAAAACAAAAACGTTTTTATTAATGCGATTGTAAATTCAGTAGTTGAAAATGGTTTTAATAGTGAAGTTCTGGAATTGAAGAATTATGAATGGGATGAAATGTATAAGTATGTGGGCAGTTATTTTTAATTGTTTACATTTATGAAACTTAACGAGATGATAAAATGAAAAAAATATTTATTTCATTTTTATTGGTCCTGACTTTTGGCTTGACAAAATTTTCGTATCCGGAAAACAAGAAAGTTGAAGTAGGAATCGATGAGCAGCTTGGGAAATATATTCCAACTGATGTCTCCTTTATTGATGAATCTGGAAATAAAGTTCTTTTAAAAGATTTAGTAACAGAACCAACGGTTTTCGCTTTTGTGTATTATCATTGTCCAGGCCTCTGTACACCGTTGATGTCTGAAATTGCAGATGTTGTTGGCAAACTAGATATGACTCCCAACAAAGATTATCGAATTATTACTTTAAGCATGGATGAACGTGAAACACCATGGGATGCATCAGAAAAAAAGCAGATTTTTTTTAAAATGATTAATGGAAATTTTCCTGGAACTGCCTGGAGATTTTTAACAGGTGATAGTTTGAATATTAAGAAAACTGCCGATGCAATGGGATTTTATTTTGAAAGACAAGGCACTCAATTTCTTCATACGGGCGCATTAATTTTTCTTTCACCTAAAGGAAAAATAACCAGATATTTATTTCCTGGTTATTCACAAAATCATGGTTATAGTATACTTCCTTTTGATATGAAGATGGCTTTGATAGAAGCCTCGGAAGGGAAGGCAACTCCAACAATAGCACGTGTGCTTCAATACTGTTTTAGCTATGATCCAAAAGCTAAAACTTATATGATAGATATAACAAGAGTTTCCGGTGCTGGAATTTTAGTTTTAGCCGCAGTATTTGTCGGATATTTAAAATGGAAACCTAAGAAAAAGTTAAAAGAAGGATAGTTTTTTATGGCAAGCGAAACATTGACAGTTAATCAGGCAAGCGAGCCGAGTTATATTCATTACCATGGAAAGGGTAAAGGATTAAAGTCCTGGATTTTATCTACAGATCATAAACGAATTGGTATTTTATATCTTGTAGCAGTTTTATCTTTCTTCGCAGTTGGAGTTACTCTCGGCTTTTTAATGAGGCTTGAATTATTCTCGCCCGGAAGAACGATAATGGGGCCGCAAACATATAATCAAATTTTTACACTTCACGGTGTAATAATGATTTTTTTATTTATAATACCAGCGTTCCCTGCAATCTTCGGTAATTTTTTCCTTCCTATTTTAATCGGCGCTAAAGATGTGGCGTTTCCAAGATTGAATTTACTTTCATGGTACTTATATATTCTTGGCGGGTTGGTTGCGATTTTAGCTATTACTTTACCCGGCGGCTCTGCAGATACGGGCTGGACTTTTTATATCCCTTACAGTGTGAGAACTGGAACAAATGTCATATATGCGTTGATGGCTGCTTTTATTCTTGGGTTCTCATCAATACTAACCGGTTTGAATTTTGTAACCACTATTCATAGAATGCGTGCACCCGGAATGAGCTGGTTCAAAATGCCCCTTTTCATATGGTCAATTTATGCAACAGCTTGGATCCAAGTTTTGGCAACACCTATTATTGGTATTACATTGTTATTAGTTGCTGTAGAAAGATGGTTTGGTGTAGGCCTCTTTGATCCGGCGTTAGGGGGTGACCCGGTACTGTACCAGCACTTGTTCTGGATTTATTCTCACCCCGCTGTTTATATAATGATATTGCCTGCAATGGGAGTAGTTTCTGAAATTATTCCTGTATTTGCCCGCCGTACAATTTTTGGTTATAAATTTATAGCATTTTCAAGCATTGCAATTGCTTTATTTGGTTCACTTGTTTGGGCGCATCATATGTTCACTGCCGGAATGAGTGATACCGGCCAGTTTGTATTTTCATTATTGACCTTTCTTGTGGCTATTCCCAGCGCAATTAAAGTATTTAATTGGATTGCAACTTTGTATAAAGGCTCAATTTATTTAGCCCCGCCTTTATTGTACGTGCTTGGATTTATATTTCTGTTTTCAATTGGCGGATTAACAGGATTATTTCAAGGGACACTAGCAATTGATATCCAAGTTCAAGATACATCTTTTATTGTCGGACATTTTCATTATGTAATGTTTGGAGGAACCGGTTTCGGACTTTTTGCGGCTATGCATTATTGGTTTCCAAAAATGTTTGGGCGAATGTATAAAATCAAATTGGCAAACATTGCGTTCACCTTTTTATTTATAGGATTTAATACTTTGTATTTCCCAATGTTTATTATGGGCTGGCTTGGAATGCCCAGAAGATATTATGATTACTTACCTGAATTCACTATTTATCATAGAATATCAACTATTGGATCATGGATTTTAATTACTGGTTTGATAATAATGTTGACTAATCTTATCAAATCAATTAAATCAGGTCCAATCATAACTGAAAAAAATATTTGGGGCGGTGAAACCCTGGAATGGCAAATTGAGACTCCGCCTATCCATGAAAATTTTCATGAAATTCCAATTATAACTGAAGCTCCATATGAATACAAAATTAACGAAGATCATAAATTAGAAGTTGAGGAGGTACAGTGAGTTCTCAAGAACATACAGAAGCAGTACACGAACATGTTCATAGGGATGATATTGCCTCAAAAATGGGTATGTGGCTATTCCTCTTTACTGAACTTTTACTATTTGGAGGATTGTTTTTTATCTATTCTGTTTACCGGTACACAAATCAGGAAGCCTTTCATGTTGCTGCTAAACATTTAAATATTGTTGTTGGAACATTTAATACAGCAATATTATTAACCAGCAGTTTGACCATGGCATTAGCAATTACTGCAATACAAAAAAATAATAAGAAGCTGTCAGTTTTCTTTCAGATTCTTACAATTATCATGGCACTGGGATTTTTAGTTAATAAATTTTTTGAATGGAGTGCAGAATTTCATAATGGGATCTACCCAGGTTCAGAAGTTCTATTGAGTAAAGATAAAGGTGAAATATTATTTTTTGGTTTATACTTTGTAATGACTGGTTTACATGGGCTTCACGTGATTATCGGGGCAGTCTTAATTTCTGTTATGATGAGATTAACTATTAAAGGCCGAATTAATCAGCAGAGTTTTGTTAAGCTTGAGGCTGCCGGATTGTATTGGCATTTAGTAGATATTATCTGGATTTTCTAATTCACATAATACTATCTTATAACATAAGGATATTTTATGGAGCAGCACGAATCTCATACACATACAGAGCATACGCACAGTTATGGAATTTTCATTTTAGTATGGTTTGCCTTAATGACTCTTACAGCAATTACAGTTGTTGTTGCCGGTGTGAACCTGGGTTCATTAACAGTTGCTACAGCAATTACTATTGCATGTATTAAATCTTATTTAGTGTTGACGATATTTATGCATTTGAGATCTGAGCAAAAAGTGTTTAGAATTTTT
The DNA here is from genome assembly GCA_964600655.1 of uncultured Ignavibacteriaceae bacterium. Taxonomy (GTDB): domain Bacteria; phylum Bacteroidota; class Ignavibacteria; order Ignavibacteriales; family Ignavibacteriaceae; genus CAVSWT01. The sequence goes on along the minus strand of CAZRMA010000024.1, from coordinate 14,329 downwards.
GTTTTTGTGGCGCTGTTTTTCATCATTATATCATTTGTCCTATTATTTTCTGATTATTCTTTTTTGTAAGGTAAAATTTTATGTTTTCAGGACCATCAAGTTTTGTTAATTCTGTAGATACTGCCTTTTGGATTGTAATGATAATTTCTGTTTTCTTTTTAGTTGTTATCACATTTACAATGGTCTTTTTTGTTATCAAGTATAATAGAAAAAGAAGCCCTAAGGCAACAAACATACATGGTAATATTCCTTTAGAAATTACATGGACGTTAATCCCCACATTGTTGGTATTGGTAATGTTCTACTACGGCTGGATTGGATATAAACAGATGGCAGACATTCCTAAGGATGCATACCCAATTAATGTAACTGCTCAAATGTGGAAATGGACGTTCCAATATCCGAATGGAGTTAAAGCTGATTCATTATTTGTTCCCGTTAATACAGATGTAAAATGTAATCTTAAATCCTTAGATGTAAACCATTCATTTTTTATCCCGGCATTTAGAGTTAAGAAAGATGTTATCCCAGGTGAAAAAAGAGACACCTGGTTTAGGGCAGAGAAACTCGGGACATATGAATTAACTTGTGCCGAATATTGCGGCTTAAACCATTGGCACATGTACACAAAGGTTATTGTTTTACCTTCTGATCAATTCCACAATTGGCTTGATAACCAAGCAAAAACTGATTCTTTAAATAATATTAAAAATGCTGCAAAGCAGCAGACTGATTCAACAAAAACAGATAAGAAAAATTAAAAAAAATATAGTTGAAAAAACAAATCGACATATTATTTGAATTAACAAAAATTAGAATTACTTTTTTTGTGGCATTCACAACTATATTCGGATATATAGCATTTGCAGAAGAAATTAATTGGGGTTTCTTGAAGCCTACAATTGGAATTTTACTTTTAGCTTGCGGCTCTGCAGTAATAAATCACTTTCAGGAAAGAAAGACCGACGCTTTGATGAGCAGAACAAAAAATCGGCCCATTCCTTCTGGTCGAATTTCTGCTAGTCATGCTTTAATACTTGCTATTACCCTAATTCTTTTTGGTTCAGCAATCCTTCAATTAAGTGCAGGCTGGCTTGCGCTAGGGTTAGGTTTATTAAATCTTGTTTGGTACAATGGTATTTATACTCCACTTAAAAAAGTGAACCCGCTGGCAATAATTCCTGGATCTTTAGTGGGTGCTATTCCGCCGGCAGTTGGCTGGGTTGCTGCAGGAGGAAACATTTTTGATCCTCAAATAATTGTGCTTTCTTTTTTCTTTTTTATCTGGCAGATACCTCATTTTTGGCTTTTACTGCTTGTGCTCGGTGATGATTATGAACAGGCGGGTTTTCCAACTTTAACTCGAATATTTTCCATTGAACAATTATCACGAATAACATTTATTTGGATAATCGCTACAGCAGTAACAGGATTAATAATTCCTTTATTCGGTATTGTCAAATATTCTTTTATTAATTTCAGCTTATTAGCGGCAGGCTTATGGTTATCAATAAGTGCATTAAAACTTTTAAAATCAAATAAAGAAAAAACATATTTTAATTTTGCATTCAGAGAAATAAATATTTTTGCAATCTTGGTTGTACTGCTTATATCATTAGATAAACTTGTAATATCATTTTAATCCAAAAGAGAGAATATAAATGGAGTTTCTCGATAAATTAATTTTACCTCAATCGGCTGAGCATATTCAACTGCTTCATTATCTTTTAACGTTGATTCAGTTTTTATTTATTCCATTCATAAGTATAATTATTGGCGGAACCACGCTTTCACTATACTACAAAAGAAAAGGATTAAACGAGGATAATAACAACTATCTACGTTTTGCTAAAGATATTATTGAGTTAGTGACGATTAATAAAAGCATCGGAGTAATTATTGGAATAGCTCCATTGTTAACATCTGTACTTATATTCGCCCAATTACTGCATACTTCTCAAATTGCAACCGTTGGCTATATGATGTTTTCTTTACTTCTGCTCAGTATCGGCTTAATATTAATATATGCATATAGATATTCACTAACCTTCTCCGAAATTTTTTCTTCAATTGATGACAATAAAATTTCTGATAGTATTGTATCTTCTGACATTAAAAAGTTTAGGCAAGGGAATCAGCATTTAAATAATAAATCAGGAAAATATGGAATAGCTCTTCTCTATATTTCATTGTGGGTATTTATTGGTGCTTTTGTTTTAACAACATTTAACACTGAACATAGTACAATTTCAATTTTATCTTTATTCTCAATCAAAGTATTAACAAAGTACATAAGCTTTATCCTTGCAGCTTTTGCAATAACTGGAGGCACAATATTCTTCGGATTTTTCTATTGGGAAGGTGGGAAGAAAAATTTGGATGAAGAATACAAACAAGTAGTTAAATCTATTGCAACCAAGGTCACTTTCACAGCTGCTTTATTATTCCCGATTTTTTTACTAATTGATATATACGTCTTACCAGCTAAAGCAATATCCGGTGCGGTAATAGGGTACGGGGTAGTTGCTTTATTATTAATTTTTCTTGCATATCATTTCCTTTATGTAATGACTAAAGAATCTTCTTTGAGGTTCAGCGGCCCACTTTTTTATATTATACTTTTTGCACTGCTTTGTACAGTTGTAAAAGATCAACTTGCAATGAGTAATGCTACAAAAGTTCAAGCAGAAGTTTTGAATGCCAGTTTCGATAAATATTTAGCTGCTCTGGAAAAGAGTACTGGAACCGTAAAACAAGTTAGCGGTCAAGATATTTTTAATAATATTTGTTCTGCATGTCATCGTTTTGATAGAAAACTGGTAGGTCCTGCATACAAAAACGTATTACCAAAATACGAAGGGCATAAAAGCCAGTTGGTCGCGTTTATTAGAAATCCAGTAAAAAAGAGTCCGGATTTCCCCCCTATGCCGAATCCAGGCTTGAAACCAAATGAAGCTGAAGCTGTTGCCACCTATATTTTAGGAGAGTATAAGAAGTATTAATTATGTTTCTTCATTAAACATCAGTATTATTTTTATAAAAATTTCTGACCTATTTTTCCCAGAATTGATTATTGTCACATTCTAATTTTATCTTTATTTTGATAGGATAACTTTTTATTAACAAGGGAAATCAACTTTGAAAATAAATCCCATCTTTTATTTTATCTTATTAATTAGCAATTTATTATTTGCTCAAGGTTATCAGGGACCAGAACAGGGAACGGTTGCTTCCGGTGTTGTGGTTACTACAAATTCTTTTTTAAAAACAGCACCTATTCTAAATCCCCAAATTAAAAAAATCAGAAATGAAATTGAGTATGAAGGTCCCGCAGTATACGATAATAGTTTAACCCCCATTTCACAGGTTAACGTGAAAAATTTTAGTGATAGAAGTTTAATTAAAAATTTAAAATCGGATACTGCACAGACTATTCTGCTTAATAATTTTACCGGAATTGGGATGACAAATTCGATTCCACCTGATCCTAATATTGCTGTCGGTCCAAACTATATTGTGGGAACAGTAAACAGCAAATTTGTTATTTGGGACAAAAAAGGAAATTTAATTAAGTCTATAAATGCAGACAATTGGTTTTCTACTACGTTATCAAATGTTAGTTCATTTGATCCTAAAATACTGTATGATCACTTTGATCAAAGATGGATAATGGTTTGGCTCGATCAGGATGATAATTCCAAGAGAGGTAGTTTCTTGCTTTCAGTTAGTGATAACTCTGATCCAACTGGTACCTGGTATAATTGGAATTTACCATCTAATAAAAATGGGAATCTATCTGCCGACAATTGGGGTGATTACGAGGGTGTTGGTTTTAATAAAGATGCAATATTTATCACTTCAAATCAATTTTCGTTCACAGGTTCTTTTCAATACGCCAAAATAAGAATTATTCCCAAAACTCAATTATATAATAACACCGCCGGAGAGGTGAATTGGTTTGATTTATGGGATATTAGGTCACCGGCGCAAAATGAAAAAATAGATCATATAAGGCCTTCAATTAGTTACAGCGATACTTCTGATTATTATTTACTGGCTGCTCCAAATGGTGGTGGAAATTTTGTTACATTAATGAAAATTTCAAACCCAATTGATTCCCCTTATGTAAGCATTGCAAATATATCCGTTGCTACATATAAGTTCGCACCAAATGCAAATCAATTGGCAGGAGGTTCTCCTCAAATTGAAACTGGAGGCAGTGCGTTAAGAAATGAACTAACATTTAGAAACGGACATTTGTGGGCAGTGCATGCCATACAAAATCCAAAGTCTTCACTTTATTCAAGCATAGACTATATCAAAATCGATGTAAACTCGAATCAAGTGATTGAAAATTTTAGGTTTGGCGATAATGCTCATTGGTATTATTATCCTGCATTAGCTGTGGACAAAGATGAAAATGTTGCTATCATATATAATCGTTCAGGGAATGATGAATACGTAGGCTCATTTTATACAACCAGGTTAAAAAATGATCCGATGGGCTTTTCAGGAAGTAAAAGTTTACAACCCGGGAAAGGAAATTACGTAGTCACTTTTAGCGGAGATAGAAATCGTTGGGGCGATTACAGCGGTATTTGGCTCGATCCGGAAAACGAACAAAATATTTGGATGTTAGCTGAGAATGCGTCAGCAACAAATTCCTGGGGCACGTGGATTGGTGAAATAAGAATGGTTCCATTTGATAGTGTTTACGCTTTTACAAATAAAGCTGAGTTAGACTTTGGTAATGTAGAATCAAATCATAGTGTTGATACACTTAGCTTTGTACTAAGTAATTATGGAAAAGAAGATTTAATAATTTCGAATATTGATCAGTCGATTGGTGATTTCAAATTAATCAATTCATTGAATTTTCCAATTACACTTACAAGTTATGATTCCATAACAATAAAAATTTTATTTTCACCTCAATCTGCGGGAACATATAATCAGATATTAAATATAAGTAGTAATGATCCGAATTTTACCGGGATTACACTTAAGGCTAATGCTTTTCAAATTAATTCTGCAGAATTAAATACTCTTTATGCTTGTTCTGGAATCTTAAACGATGGTAATTTTGTTAAAGTTGATATCAGCACCGGTAATGGACAACTTATAGGGAAATCAACTTACAGCGGAATTACTAATATTGCTATTAATCCAAAATCAAAATTAATATATGCTATCAATTCATCATCGGTTTCCACAGATTTAATGCGGGTTAATTCTACTAAAGGTGATGCATATCTTTATCATAAATTAGATCTACCTGATTTGCTAACAATAACATTTGATACGAGCGGAACATTGTACGCAGTTCAAAAAGGTGGGAAGATATTCACAATCAATATTTCGGATAGTTCATTTAATCTTGTAGTTGATACTAAAGTTAATATAGCAGGTATGGCATTTAATCCGCTTAACAATGAGCTTTGGGGTTCAGCATATATTATTATCGGGACTAACAAGGATAAAATATTTAAAATTAATTTAGCAACCGGCGACACTGCAAATGTAGGACTAACCGGTTTAAGTGTTTCAACCAATGATTTAGCCTTTGATAACGGTGGAAATTTATACGGCATAATAGGCGCAAGTTCACAAATTGGAAGTCTTATCTCCATTGATACTTCAACTGCTCAAGGTGTGATAGTTGGTTCAATTGGGTTTAAGGATATTACAGGATTGGATTTCAGTAATAATTCAATTGCATCAGCTGCCCAAATCGATAATGTTGTACCAGAAAAGTTTTCTTTATCTCAAAATTATCCCAATCCATTTAACCCTTCTACCACGATAGAGTTCGGCATTCCCAAAGCTGCAAATGTAAAATTAATTATTTATGATTTGCTTGGTGAAGTGGTAAAAGTACTCGTTAATAATTACCGGCAAGCAGGGATATACAAAGTAAATTGGAATTCCCATGATAATAATGGAATAAACGTAAGCAGCGGCATTTATTTTTACGAGTTAAAAGTAAGCGGAACCAACGGCAGAGAATTATCTTTCATGAAGAAGATGATTTTATTGAAGTAATATTCCTAAAATTATTAAGTGTAGAACAATAAACTCCGGTATTTATAACTATTATTTCCAATATTTCCTAAATAATTTATCAAATAAAATTTCCTGGTGTAATTTCTATTTTTTATATTAAAACTTCAATTTAAAATTTACTGTGAATAAGAAAATATTTTCATTAACGCGGAGAATATATGGTTAAATTATTAGGAACATATCATGTAGTTCCTTCATTACCTGAAAATTTAGAAAACCTTAGAGAAATAGCATATAACATTTATTGGAGCTGGAACGCTGACGCAAGGGATTTGTTTAGAAGATTAGATAGAGAATTATGGGAAGAATCTCATCATAATCCTGTTATGATGCTGGGATATATAAGTCAGCAAAGATTGGAAGAAATTTCACGTGACGATGGATTTGTAGCGCATCTTCAAAGAGTATACAATAAGCTGCAAAATTACTTAAGTGAAAAAACCTGGTATAAGAAAAATTTTAATTATCCGCAAAATTTTAATATCGTTTACTTCTCTGCGGAGTATGGGTTAACCGAGTCTCTCCAAACTTATTCGGGGGGATTAGGTGTATTAGCCGGCGATCATTTAAAAGCGGCCAGTGATTTAGGAATACCATTAATTGGAGTAGGGCTTCTATATAAGGAAGGATATTTTCAGCAGTATTTAAATTCGGAAGGCTGGCAGCACGAGAGATATGAACTGAATGATTTTGATAATCAACCATTAAAAAAAGTATTAAATGAAAAAAACGAGCCTTTAACATTATCAGTTCAAATGGTCGAACGGCAAGTTTATTTTCAGGTTTGGAAGGTAAATGTCGGAAGAATTCCTCTATACTTGTTGGACACTAATATTGAAGCAAATTCAGATTCTGACAAAAAAATTACTCAAGCACTTTACGGCGGCAATGTCGAAACGAGAATACAGCAGGAAATTCTGCTAGGTATTGGCGGAATTAGAGCTATGCATGCTTTTAAAATTAAACCCATGATTTGTCATATGAACGAAGGTCATTCAGCGTTTCTTTCTCTGGAAAGGATCCGGACAAACATTATTAATAATGATTTGACATTTGATCAAGCAATGCAAATGGGTTATTACTCTAATATCTTTACCACGCACACGCCAGTCCCAGCCGGCATTGATGTTTTTTCGAACGAACTTGTTGAAAAGTATTTGGGAAGCTATTATCGCCGTGAACTGAAAATAACCGACAAAGAATTTTATTCTCTGGGAACCATATATAAGGATAGAGAATCGAATGTATTTAACATGGCGCATCTAGCAATGAATACAGCCGGCCACATAAATGGTGTTAGTATGCTGCATAGCGAAGTATCAAGAAAGATGTGGGCATCGGGTTATAAAGAAGTCCCGTTCAACGAAATACCTATTGGATATGTAACCAATGGAATACACATTCGTTCTCATCTTTCGAAAGAAATGGAGGATTTGTTTTTACAGTATGTAGGTGAAAACTGGACTAACAATCCTTCATCGGCAGAATTATGGAAAAGAATAGACAAAATTCCGGATGAAGAATTATGGCGAACTCATGAACGAAGAAGAGAAAGGCTTGTAGCTTTTGCAAGAAGAAGATTAATTAAACAAATCAAAGAACGGGGGGGCAGCCAATCGGAAATCGAAACGGCTTCAGAAATACTTGATCCAAGTGCATTAACAATAGGATTTGCACGTCGCTTTGCGACATATAAAAGAGCTACTCTTATGTTTAGAGATATCGACCGGCTGGCAGATATTCTAAATGACAAAAATCATCCTGTACAATTTATTATTGCAGGTAAAGCACATCCAAAAGATGAAGAAGGGAAAAGATTAATTCAAGAAATTTTTCAAGTTGCGAAAGAGGAACGCTTTAGAAGAAAAATTGTTTTTATTGAAAATTATGATATGAACGTCGCCCATTATCTTGTGGAGGGTTGCGACATCTGGCTTAATAATCCTCGCAGGCCATTAGAAGCTAGCGGTACTTCCGGCATGAAGGTGATTGCAAATGGTGGATTAAATTTTAGTGTTTTAGATGGCTGGTGGGTTGAAGGTTTTGATCCTGAAGTTGGATGGAAAATTGGAAATGGTGAAGAATACTCCGATACTGATTACCAGGATGAAGTGGAAGCCAGGCAATTTTATCATACATTGGAAAACCAAATCGTACCATTATTTTATTCACGAACAGAAGATGGTTTACCACGCAGATGGATAACAAAAGTAAAAAATTCTATGAAGAAATTAGGCCCGATATTCAATACTCATAGAATGGTTCAAGAATATTTTGAAAAATTTTATGAATCTTCCTTAAATAAAAGATTGGTCCTTTCTGATAAAAATTGGGAACAAGTAAAAAAACTTTCAGAGTGGAAAGAATATGTTAAAGAAAATTGGTCAAGTGTAAAGGTTGAAAAGCTCCAAACAAATAAAAATGGAGAAGAAGTTTTTGTCGGAGAAGATTACAATATAACTGCGGATGTTAATTTAGGGAATTTAACCCCGGATGATGTTGAAGTTCAAATTTATTTTGGGCCGGTTGATAAGCTGAATAATCCTCAAACTTATTCAACTGTTGTTATGAAACCAATTTCCGAAAAAGGTAATCCTCATTATTTATTTTCGGGAAATATTAAAAGTATTAAAAGCGGACATCAGGGTTATACAATTAGGATTGTTCCCAAACATCCTTTGCTTATAAATCCTTTTGAACTTGGTGTTGTTTATTGGGCAGAATAATCTTTAAATCGAATTGGCTGAGAATCTCTTAGCCAATTTTTTTATTTAATTTTTCTTGTGCTTTTTTTATCGCGGAAAGTACCATCTCAACGCTGATTAAATCCATGCAGTTGGGAATAAAATCACATCTTTGTTTATAACAGACTAAGCATTCCATTTCAGGAACAACCTTGATGATTCTATTGTAGTCTTCAATTTCTTTAGTAGAAGTTGGGCCGAACAAACAGATGGTTTGTTTTTTAAGAGCTGTAGCAGCATGCAGAGCAAGCGTATCACCGGTTACGATAATATCGGAAAGATCAAGCAAAGCAAAAAATTCTCGTAATGTATTATTAGAACCTGTATCAATAACATTTGAAAAATTATTTTTTAATTTTCGATTTCTGTCAATTTCTTCAGGGCCTCCATAAATCAGAATTCCAATATTTTTATCAGAGGTTAGTTTTTTAATTAGCTCTAAATACCCATCAAAGCGCCATTGTTTGAATTGCCACCTTTTGCTTGCCCCGGTATTCAAGCCGATTAAATAGTCATATTTGGCTAAATTATTTTCATTATAAAATTTTTGCTTGAATTTTTGCTCTTCGGTAGAAAGATTTATAATGATTTCACCGCCGTTAAAATTTAATCCCGCAATTTCATGAATTATCTGCTGATAAGTTTTTTTATTCTTTTTTTTGAACTCGTCGAAAGCACCCATTTCAAGCCATTCAACTGCATCTTCGTTTGCCGGAATAACTTTCCCTAGACTGTCTGAAATAAATCCTTTTTTCTCTTTAGCATTAATTCTTGCTGCAAGAGGGGAACTTGTGGGAGAAGCATCAGGGTGAATTAATAAATCGAATTCCTCTGTTTCTATCTTCGAGAAGGTGCTTGGTTCTTCATAAAGCAAAACTCTATCAACCAATTTGATGTTGTTAAAAATATCTTTTGCATTTTCCTTTGTAAGCCAGGTAATATGTGAAACTGGATATTTTTGTTTAAGTGAATGTAAAATTGATGTTGTTCGTAAAACATCACCAATAGCATCAAGTTTAATAATTAATATTTTAAAACTAACCGGTTCATAATAATTGCAACCGTCACACTTAATACCTTCTGTTTTATTTGGTAAGCAAGGACGGTCTCC
>CAZRMA010000024.1:0-4311 GCA_964600655.1 uncultured Ignavibacteriaceae bacterium | reverse complement strand
GTTGCACTTCGGTAAGGAAGTATAACCAAATCTGAAGCTGAATAATATTTACCTACTTCTTCGTTTGGAACAAATTTATTAACTAAAGTGATATCTTTTTCGATACCATTAGACTTAATTTTATTTAAATATTCTTCAGGGCTATCATAAAATTCTCCTACAATTAAAAGTTTAATTCCAGGATAAATCTTTGTTATTTGAGGGAATGCATCAAGCAAAATGTCCAAGCCTTTATATTTTCTAACATAGCCGAAAAACAAGAGGACTTTATCGTTTTCAGAAAATCCAAGATCTTTTTTGGTGGATTTCAATTCGCTTTGCTGATAACAATCATATACCGGAAGTTCGGATCGAAATATTTTTTTAGTCTTCGAAATCGATTTTAATTCTTTTTCAACTACTTCCGATAAAGCAAGAAAGTTTACGGCGTTTTTTAATCCCAATCTTGTAAGCGTTTTATCAATAAAATTTCCTTCATGAGATACAACATTTTCGGTTATGAAAAGAATTTTTCCCTTATAGTATTTTTTTATTAACGCTGAAATTGTGAAATGACATAGTCCAAAAAAAGGATGCCACCAGTCAAATACAATAAGATCTGCATTTTCCTTTTTTAATTTTGCAGCTGTTAAAATCCAATTAAGTGGGTTTATTGAATTCACAATTCTTTCGTTAGGGGCTTTCTTAATAATAACGTTGCTGTTATCGAATTGGGTTGTTCCCGGGAAAAGCAAAGAAGGGTATAAAAGTTTGTAGTTATAAATTTTAACATCAAAACTTTCTTTCAAAGCATCGAATACAAATGAAACAAATAGGGAATTCCCACCGCGGAAAGGATATGCTGGCCCTATAATTATTATTTTCTTTTTTTTGAGAATCATTAAATATTATGAAGTTAAACACCAATTATATTTTCTAAACTTCAAAATATAATTAAATCAAATCTCATGACAAAAAAAATATTTTACTAAGTAAGAGCAATCTCTTCATTATCTATAAAAATCAGTATCCGGCAAGTCCTCATCATCTTCAGCAGACATCGTAAACATTGAGCTGAGCATATCTTTAAATTGTATCCCATGCTCTAGTTTGAATTTACTTAATAATGAAAATTCGGCTAACCCGTGAAGCAAAAATTCCATGTATAACAGTTCTGTACTTTTATTAAGATTCGGCAGATATTTTTTTACAACTTCATCAAGGCCAGGAATTTTATTCAAAGTATCCGAATATTCAGCATCACTTATAAGATTTAGTAAGTCAATTGTATTGCCTTTGCTGAACCATCGAGTAATTTTTTGATAAGGGCTTGATTCCTGGTTCTTCTTTAATTTTTCGGGTGATGGGAAATATTTTTCAAATAGGTTTTTAATTGCTTTGCTTATTAATATCATAGCCACTTTTGTTGGGCCTTCTTGTTCACCTTCATAAACTAATTCTATTTTTCCAGTTATTGAAGGAATAACTCCGTATAAATCAGAAACTCTTACCGAGGTTTCATTTTCATTATTAATTATTAATCTTCTTTCGGCTGAGCTGATTAAATTTTCATAAGCTGAAATAGTCAGCCTTGCAGAAACACCGCTTTTGTGATCTATATATTCACTCTCTCTTGCTTCGAAGGCAACCTGTTCAATTAAATCCCGCAATAATTCGTTTATTTTTATTTTTTCTTTTTGTTCATTCGTTAAAATAGCTTCTTGTATTGTAATCAGTTTTGATATATCAGTGGTTTTAGGATAGTGAGTTAATATCTGGCTGTCTATTCTATCTTTTAAAGGCGTTACAATCGAACCTCTGTTTGTATAGTCTTCCGGGTTTGCCGTAAAAATAAATTGAATATCAAGCGGAAGTCTAATTTTGAATCCTCTGATTTGAATATCATTTTCCTGAAGAATGTTAAAAAGAGCTACTTGTATCCTTGCTTGAAGATCCGGTAATTCATTAATCACAAAAATGGATCGATGCGAGCGGGGGATAATTCCAAAATGAATTACCCGTTCATCAGAATAGGGAAGCTTAAGAGATGCAGCCTTAATAGGATCCACATCGCCAATTAAATCAGCAACTGAAACATCAGGGGTAGCAAGTTTTTCAGCATACCTGTCAAATTTATGTACCCATTCAATTTTTGTTTCATCTCTGTTTTCTGCAACTATATCCTTTGCATACCGGGAAAGCGGATTAAAAGGATCATCATTTAATTCTGAGCCAGCTACAATTGGAATGTACTCATCTAGTAAATTAATAAATAATCTTGCTATTTTAGATTTTGCCTGTCCGCGAAGTCCTAACAAAATAATGTTATGGCGTGAAAGTATTGCTGTTTGAATATCAGGCAGAACAGTTTCATCATAACCTAAAATTCCTTTAAAAGGATTTTCGCCGTTTCTTAAAGCAAAAATCAAATTATCGCGCAGTTCTTGTTTTATTGGTTTTGGCTTATAGCCGCTTTTTTTAAGTTCACGCAGTGTCGAGATATTTTTGTAATTCATGCTGTAAAATCTCCAAAAAATTAATTTTATTTCAATCGTTTTCTTCTATTTCTAATGTAATCTTCAAAGATGTAATCACCCAAACCGGTTAAGCTGCTGTAAAAAGCTCTACCATTATTTGTTTTCGTAAACTCACGAACAAATTTCTGTAAATACGGATCACGAGCAATCATAAAAGTTGTGATGCTAATATTAAGCTTTCTGCATTTTGCAGCTTGATCCAAAGTTTTGTTCATTATTTTTCTATCCAGGCCAAAACTATTTTTATAATACTTAGCCCCTTCTTTTAAGCAAGTTGGTTTGCCGTCAGTGATCATAAATATCTGTTTGTTTGTAGTTTTTCTTCTTCTCAAAATATCAATCGAAAGTTCCAATCCTGCTACTGTGTTGGTATGATAAGGCCCAACTTGAAGGTAGGGTAGATCTTTAATTTCTATCGGCCAGGCTTCATTTCCAAACACAATAATATCCAAAGTATCTTTCGGGTATTTGGTGGTGATTAATTCGGATAACGCCATCGCTACTTTTTTAGCCGGTGTAATTCTATCTTCACCATATAAAATCATTGAATGAGAAATATCAATCATCAGGACGGTTGAAGTCAGTGCTTTGAAATCTTTTTCATCAACTTCAAGATCATGTTCAGTCAATTTAAAATCATCAATGCCATGATTAATTTGAGCATTCTTAATGGAATCCGTCATATCAATTTGGTCCATTGTATCACCAAAATGAAATGCTCTTTTTTCAGAAGTTGATTCATCTCCTAAACCTGAAAAAGGGGTGCGATGATTTCCCTTTGAAGATTTTTTTAACTTGCCAAAAATTTCTTCTAAAGATTGTTTGCGGATTGACTGCTCAGTTTTAGCTGTTAGTATGAAAGTCTGATTATTTTCATTCTCTTCTAGGTAACCTTTATCTTTTAAATCATCAATAAAATTACCAACGCCATATTTGTTATCCGTTAAACCATATTTTTGATCTAATTGATTTAACCAATTTAATGCTTCGGTCACATCGCCGGAGCTAATAGTGAGAAGCTGCAGAAATATTTTTAATAAATCATCAAACTTACCGCCACGCCCTCCATAGCCAGGAGTAAATTTAGTGAATCTAATCCCTAACATAGTTTTTCTTTTTTTGTGGTGATTGCCACTAAAATGATAACAATAGTTTAAGAAAGCAAGTACATTTTTTTTAGATAATAAATTAATTCTGAAAAGATGATTAATATCATACTTGATACAATAAAATTCAAAAAATATTAATTGGGAGAAGGTACTTTATAACTTGGAAGCCCAAAAAAGCATTTGAGCAGTTAGTAAGGCAGCAAAAGTTCCGACAATATTTCCAAGTATGCCTAAAAGCAAACCTACCGGGGCTAAAGATTTTTGATAAATGCTGGCCACTATTGGCGCACTGACTACACCTCCAATATTTGCTTGACTTGAGGTCGCGATTAAGAACATTGGTGCTTTAATTAATTTACCAACTGAATATAGGATTACGGCATGGATGAAAATCCAAACAGCACCTACAGCTAAAAATAATGGGGCTTCAAAAATTGCCATTAAATCTGCCTTGGCACCAATTGAAGCCAATAGAAAATAAAGCATGTAATTCCCAACTGTGGACGCTCCATATTTTTCAATCTCTTGAAATTTTGTAAATGAGAGTGCGATTGAAACAATTATTACTAGCATTATTGTGTAAGCAAATGATGATAAAACTTCACCAACAGGAGGAATCATCTTTCCAACTTGTAAACAAACAGCTGTTACAACCAGAGAAATTGATACCATCATTGAAAAATTCT